>JAHEKK010000095.1 GCA_024638395.1 Gemmatimonadota bacterium
AGACGAGATCGAGTCGATCCGTTTGTTCGACATCTTCGACCAACGGTCCACACAGGAGGTGGAGACGATCCACGTGCTCCCCATCCGGATGCAAGGTGGGGCGCACACCGGCGGATCCTCCCTCCGTTCGCTCCTGGACCTGTTCGAGTCCGGAGCCACCGTGGTGGAATCGGGCGACGGAGAGTGGGAGCCCGGAGCTCGGTCCAGCTGGCGCCATGCCGAAGCCCAGTTCGTGGAAGCGGTGACCCACGGCAACCCGGCTACCGATCCTCTGTCGCTGTTCCTCCGGCCCGACGACTTCCTCCGCCGCACCCTGGCCATGCCTCGCCTGGCGTTTGTCGAAGAGCACGTCGGCGATCCCAATCTCACCAGTCGCCCTCCCCCGCCCTTCGAGCGCAACACCCGCAAGTTGAAGTCCTTCCTGACGGCGGGTGCGGCCGAGGGGGCCGAAACCTGGATACTATGCGACAACGAAGGGCAGGCCCACCGGCTGGAGGAGCTGATAACGGACCGCCAGGGTCGGCTCCCGGCGGGCACGCACCTCGTTCTCGGATCTCTTGCGGGTGGATTCCGCCTCCCGGGGGCGGTGCCTCCCCTGAACGTCCTCACGGACCACGAGATCTTCAAACGGAGCCGCCGCATCAGGCGTTCCCGCCGGTTTCGCGGGGCGGCCTCTCTCGAAAGCCTCGCTCAACTCTCACCCGGTGACTACGTGGTCCACCTTGACCACGGCATCGGACAATTCAGGGGCCTGGAAAGAGTGACCATCGGGGGGGAAGCCCTCGAGGTTCTGGTCATCGCCTACCAGGATGAGGAGATCCTACGGGTTCCGGTGTACAGGCTGGACCAGGTGGAACGGTGGGTCGGCGGCGACCCGGACGCGGCTCCATCCACGGTCCACAAGATCGGCGGAAAGCGTTGGAAGACGGTCCGCAGGAAGACGGAAGAAGCGATCCGGCAGATGACGGCGGAGCTACTGGAGCTCTACGCCACGCGGCAGGCCCGCCCGGGTCATGCCTTTCCACCGGACACGCGATGGCAAAAAGAGATGGAAGCCTCGTTTCTGTACGAGGATACTCCCGACCAGCATTCCGCGGTCGAAGACGTCAAGCGGGACATGGAGTCCTCCGCGATGATGGACCGGCTCATCTGCGGAGATGTCGGATACGGCAAGACCGAGGTGGCCATCCGGGCGGCCTTCAAAGCCGTCCAGGAGGGAAAACAGGTCGCTGTCCTCGCTCCGACCACCATCCTGGTGGAGCAGCATGCGAAGACATTCGACGAGCGCCTGGCCGACTACCCCGTCCGTGTAGGCGCGCTCTCGAGGTTTCGGTCCGGAAAGGACAGAAGAGAGCTCCTCACCGACGTGGCCCAGGGCGAGGTGGACATTGTCGTCGGCACCCACGCGCTCCTCTCCGACGAGGTAAAGTTCAAGGATCTGGGGCTTCTGATCATCGACGAGGAACAGCGTTTCGGTGTGCGCCATAAGGAGCGTCTCAAGCGCCTGAAGGCATCCCTCGACGTCCTCACGCTGTCGGCCACCCCGATTCCGCGAACCCTCTATCTGTCCCTCTCCGGGATCCGCGACCTCTCGGTGATTCGCACACCGCCCCGCGACCGGATGCCGATCATCACCCACGTCGTTCCCTGGAGCGACCGGTTGCTGGGTGAAGCGATGCAACACGAAGTGGACCGCGGTGGCCAGGTTTTCTTCCTCCACAACCGAATCGAGACCATCGACACGGTGGCCGAGCGGATCAAGCGCCTCGTGGACGCCTCCGTAGAGGTGGCTCACGGCCAGATGGCTCCGAGAGCCCTGGACAGAGCCATGACCCGCTTCGTGAACGGCACGACCTCGGTCCTCGTCTGCTCGTCGATCATCGAGAACGGTCTGGACGTTCCCAATGCCAACACCCTCATCGTGGACCGCGCCGACCGGTTCGGGCTCTCACAGCTCTACCAGATCAGGGGGCGCGTCGGTCGCTCGGATCGTCGGGCCTACTGTTATCTCGTGGTGCCTGACGACGTCACCGAGGAAGCCGAGCGCCGCCTGAAGGTCCTCGAGCACTACACGGAGCTTGGGAGCGGTTATCAGGTCGCCATGAAAGACCTGGAGCTCCGGGGAGCCGGCAACCTCCTGGGCGAAGACCAATCCGGATTCGCCCATGCCGTCGGATTGGACACCTACCTGCGCCTTCTCGATCAGACCGTCAAGCGGATGAGAGACGGAGGCGCCTCCGAAGGCTTCCCGACGCCGGAGGTGACCATGGACGAGCCGGCCTATTTGCCCGACGCGTACGTGGACGATCAACACCAGAAGCTGTCGGTTTATCGCCGGCTGTCCGCCGCCGGGTCCGTGGCCGACATCGCGGCCCTGGCAGACGAGCTCCGGGACCGATTCGGTCCCCTTCCCGATGAGGCCAGGCGATTGGTGGAACAACGGCGGCTGGCGTTGGTAGGTCAGCGGGTCGGCGTCGACCGGATCCTGATCCAGGCTCTCCGCGCCAGAATCAACTTTCGACCCGACGTGGTGCCCCGCATGTCCGCTCTGGAAGGTGCCCTGGAAGGCTCGCAGGTTTCGGCCGAGGTTCGCCGGATCGCACCGCTCTCGCTGGTCCTGAAATCCGGAGGGGAAGCCGAGTTGACGGATGTGGTGGCCAGGGCCGTGGAGGCGCTGGGCACCTCTGGGCGGGGGGGAGAGGGTCACGGTGCCCCCTCCCGCCGCAGCCCTCCCGTAGGAGACCAGACCCAGGGGCCTCAGAACCCGGCCCCACTCAGCAGTCATCGGAAGGAGATCGAGACGAGATGACCAATCGGGTCCATGTGCTCGGCATCATCGCCGCCACCGCCGGGGCCGTTTCGGCGTGCGGTCCCGCGCCACTTGCGGAAGCGGGTCGCGACTCGCTGACGGTCGATGAGGCAGCGACGCTCATCGCCGACCACTCGAGCCTCCCTGCGGACACGCAGGTGGTGCGCGCGGTGGCGGAGTTGTGGGTGGACTATACGCTACTCCACGAGGCGCTGGCAGCCGACACGTCCCTTGCCTCGCTCGACGTGAGTCTGGCGATCCGCCAGGCCCTCGACCAGATCGCCCTGAAACGACTGGCAACCGAAGCGGTCGCCGTGGATTCAGTCATCTCCGACGAGGAGCTTCGGGAGCGCTTCGCGGCGGATATGCCCGGCGCCCGGGCCACGGCGTCACAGATCCTCGTGGCGTTCCCCCCGGGGGCTACCGGTACACAGCGCGACAGCGTGCGGCGCCATGCCGCAACACTGCGGGACCGGGCTGCGGCCGGGGAGGACTTCGCCTCTCTGGCCGGCCGCTACTCCTCCGATCCGGGCTCAGGACGTTTCGGTGGGAGTATGGGCACCTTCGAGCGCGGCCTGATGCTCCCGGCTATCGACCAGACCGTGTTCTCCCTCCAGGTGGGCGAGATCAGCCAGCCCGTGGAGACGGAAATCGGGGTACACGTCCTCAAGGTGGACGCTCTCCAGATCCCTGAGTTCGACGAGGCCGGATCCACCCACCGGGCCCGGCTGCTGGAGGAGCGGCGCGTCGAGGCCGAGGAGGCGTTTCGGGAGCAGGTGACGGCGGAGCAGGGCCTGACTCTGACCCCCGACGCAGTGGACGTGGCCAGGGCCCTGGCCAGGGCACCAGGCGCCACGGTGGGGTCCGAGGCGCTCCGGCGACGGTTGGCGACCCATCACGACGGCAGCTATACGGTCGGGGACTTGCGTCCCCTGATCCAGAGCAGCGCGCCGGCATTGTTGGAGGCGCTTGCCAACGGCTCGGACGAGAGGGTTGGTGAGCTTCTCATGGATCTGGCCAGCCAGAGAATGCTCGTCCGACACGCGAGCGATCGTGGACTTTCGGCGACCCCGGCCCAAGCGGATTCCGTGGCCGCCGAGGCCCGCGCAATCATCCGTGACCTGGCGCGGCAGATCGGCCTCCTCACCGACCGGACCGACTCGCTCGATTCGATCGATCCGATCCCGGTCGATCGGGTCGGAGAGGCCCTCAGAAGGATCGTGGCCGGGGAACAGGAGATCATCCCCCTCGCGGGGATTACATTCCTACTCCGGAACCAGGCCAGGTGGGCCATCCGGGAGGATGCTCTCGAGGCAACCGTCATTCGTACACGACAGCTCGAAGGGGGCGGTAGGTGACCCCGCTTCGGTTCGGTGGAGTTCGATCATGAACGTCCTCTCTCGCACGGCAATGAAGAGCGCGGCCTTGGCCCTCGCCCTCGGTTTGGTGACGGCCCCGGTGGCCGCCCAGGAAGGTGTTCCGACCGGCGAAACGAGCCTGGACCGGGTCGTGGCGGTGGTCGGGGACTCCGTGGTGCTTCTGTCCCAGATCCTACAGCGGGAAGCGGAAATGAGGGCCAGGGGCGTCCCCATCCCCCCTGAAGCCGACATTCCCGGCAGAGACCGCTTCCTCCGGGAGATCCTGGAGGACCTGGTGAACAACCAGGTACTGCTCCAGGCGGCGGCCCGCGATACGCTCCTCGCCGTCGACGAGGACCTGTTGGAAGAGCGACTGCAGGAGACGCTCACCGGCACTGAACAGGCCTTCGGTGGCAGAACCCAGATGGAAGACGCCCTCCGCCTCGAGGGCATGTCCATCCAGTCGTACCGGGAGATGATCAGGGAGCAGATCCGGCAGCAGATGCTCGTCGGACAGTACGAGGCGCGCCACGGAGGGACCGGGGCCACCGAAGTGACCGAGTTGGAGATGCGGACGTTCTTCGAGGAGCAGCGGGGTTCACTCCAGGCACGGCCGGCCACGATCACGTTCAAGCAGGTGGTGCTCGGTGTAGAGCCCTCCGAGGAAGCGACCGTCGCCGCCAGGGCACAGCTCGATTCCCTCCTCGCCCGAGTCCGGGCCGGAGAGAGCTTCGCCGCACTCGCCACCGAGTATTCCCAGGACCCGGCATCGGCAGAAGCCGGCGGCGACCTGGGCTGGTTCCGGCGGGGGAACTTCGTGGACGAATTCGAAGATGCCGCGTTCAACCTCCTGGAAGGAGAGGTCAGCGAGATCATCGAAACGCCGTTCGGCTTCCACATCATCCAGGTCAATCAGATCCGCTTCGCCGAGCGGCGGGCAAGGCACATCCTCATCAGGCCCGAGACGGGCCCCGAGGACCTGGCGCGGGTCGAGGAGCGGGCGGGAGAGATCCTGGAGCGAGCCCGGACGGAGCCGTTCCAGGACCTGATCGACGAGTACCACGATCCCCTCATGCCGGACTCGGCAACCGTACCGACCGAATCCATCGGTCAGATGCTCGCGCCAGCGTACACGAGCCTCCGGAACCAGTCGGCAGGGGATCTCGTCGGCCCCCTGCCCTTCGAGTTCCGGGGCGAGCAGCGCATCGCCGTGATCCGGGTCATCGATGTCCGGGAGGCAGGGTCCTACGCATACGAGGACCTGAGGGAGCAGATCCGGGCCACGTTGATCCAGGAGAAGAGGCGGGAAAACCTGATCGCCGATCTACGGCGAAACACGTACGTCGAGATCAAGCAGACCGGGTAGTCGGTCCGTGGCCCCCGCGCGGGTGGCGATCACGCTGGGTGACCTGCGGGGCATCGGCCCCGAGGTGACGCGAAAGGCCCTGGAGATCCTCCGTCCGCCCACCAGCGCCGTGATCATCGTCGCTCCGGAGGGCCAGGACACCTTCGGGTTCCCCTCCCATTCCGTTCCCGTCGACCCTTCCCAGCCCGGACGCGCGGCCGGGCGCGCCATCGAGGCGGCGGTCGGGCTCGCGCTGCAGGGAGAGGTAGGCGGGATCGTCACCGGCCCGATCCACAAGCCTTCGCTTACTGCTGCCGGATTCGCGTTCCCGGGACACACGGAGATGCTGCAGGCCCTCACAGGCGCCGTGGACGTGGGAATGCTCATGTGCCACGAGGGAGACCGGCCCACCAAGGAAGCCGGGGGCCAGGGCCCGCTCCGGGTGCTCCTGGCCACGACACACGTGGCTCTTCGCGATGTTCCCCACCTCCTGACCACGTCCACGCTGGTCCGTCAAACGCGTCTTCTGGCCAGGGCGCTCCGCCAGGACTGGGGGATCGCCACCCCTCGGATCGGCCTCTGCGCATTCAATCCCCACGCGTCCGACCAGGGCCTTTTCGGCGACGAGGAATCTCGGATCTACGCCCCGGCGATGGCGGCTCTGGCATCCGATGGCTGGATGTCCGTCGTCGGACCCGTTCCGGCCGATACGGTATTCCACCGGGCTCTGACCGGTGAGTTCGATGCGGTCCTGGCACCCTATCACGACGTGGGCATGGCAGCGTTCAAGACCGCGGCCTTCGGGAAGGGGGTCAACGTGACCCTCGGACTTCCTTTCATTCGCACCTCGCCGGATCACGGCACGGCTTTCGGCATCTCGGGGCAGGACATTGCCGACCCCACGTCGATGTGCCATGCCCTCGACCTGGCCTTCCGGCTGGTGGAAAACCGGCGAACGCAGCCCGCTGAAGCCCTGGATTCGCCCCATGGAAGCGATCCAGGCGGAGCTTCTGGTGGAAGCTGAACCGGGCCTCAGGCCGCCGTCCCTGATCCCGAAACTTGTTATTTTGAAGGCTGTGCGACGCCAGCGGAGCTATATGTGATCCGATTCATCCGTGTGACCAAGGAATACGCCAGCGGCGCCGCCATCGAGGATGTCTCCCTGGACATCGGCAAGGGCGAGTTCGTATTCCTCACCGGTCACAGCGGCTCCGGGAAGACCACGACCCTGAAGCTGATCCACCTCTCGGAGCGCCCCACCGACGGGGAGGTCCGCGTCGCCGGGTTCTCCTCCATCCGCACAACGCCCCGGGATCTCTGGAAACTCCGCCGCAAGGTTGGCCTGGTCTTCCAGGACTTCAGACTGCTCCCGGGCCGGACGGCCATGGAAAACGTGGGCTTTGCCCTGGAGGTGACCGGTTCTCCCCCCAAGGCCATCACTCCCAAGGCGCAGCGCCTCCTGAGTCAGGTGGGCCTCGCGTCCAAATCGGAGCGCCCCGTGGAGCAGCTCTCGGGAGGTGAGCGCCAAAGGGTGGCCATCGCCAGGGCCCTGGCCACCGAGCCCCTGGTCCTCCTGGCCGACGAGCCCACTGGAAACCTCGACGAGCGTGCCACCCGGGGCGTCATGGATCTCATCTGGGAGATCAACGCCCTCGGCATGGCGGTGGTCATGGCCACCCACGATCTGGAACTGGTCCGGCGATACGCGTCCGCTCGGGTCATGGAGCTCGATCAGGGGCGCCTCGTCTACGATTCCTCCGGGGTCGATCGTGCAGTCACCCACACTACGTGAGGCCCTGGCGGCCCTCAGGCGGGCTCCACTCCTCACAGGGCTGTCCGCCGGGATGGTGGCGCTGGCGTTGTTCGTGGCGGGCCTCTTTGGGACCGTCACCCACAACCTCCAGGTCGCCCTGCAGAGCGTGGAGGACCGGGTGGCGGTCGTGGCCTACCTCGACGACGGCGCCGGCCCGGCCCCCATCGATCGAGCAGTGGCCGACCTCGAGGCGCGGGACGATGTCCGGGAAGTGCGTTATGTAAGTCAGGATCGGGCCCTCGAGATCGCCCGCGCTGAACTCCCCGAGCTCGCCGAGTTGGGGGCGGGCCTCGCCGAGAACCCCTTTCCGGCCTCGCTGGAGATCGTACTACAGGACGGGGGCGCCGACCCCGACGCCATCGCGGTCGTCGCCCAGGCCGCGGCAGCCATTCCGATCGTGGAGGACGTCCAGTATGGGCAGGAGTGGGTGGACCGTCTCCACGCCTTGCGACGGCTGACGGGCGTGGCCGTGATGGTCATTGGAGCTGCCTTTGCCGTGGTGGGCGCCCTGATCATCGGCACCGCGATCCGAATCGCCATCTTCGCCCGCCGTGACGAGATCTACATCATGCGCCTCGTGGGCGCCAAGGACGCCTTCATCCGACGTCCTTTTCTGCTGGAAGGCGCTTTCACCGGCGTGGTGGGAGGCGCTGCGGCCACGGGACTCACCTGGTTGACCTATCAGACGCTTCACCGGTTCCTGGAGGACCTTTCCTGGATTCCCTCCACCTGGGTCGTCGGAGGCATCGCGGCTGGCGGCTTCTTCGGGATGCTGGCCAGTGCCGTGGCCGTCCGGAGGCACCTGCGGGAGGTTTGATGAAGATCGGTCTCTCCACCCGGATCTCGCGGTCATGGCCCCTCCTCTTGTTGGCCACGGTCTTGGCCGGTGCCCTGCCCCTTGGAGCCCAGGACCCACCGCCGACTGAACGGAGCATTCTGGAGAGCCAGCGGCGCCTCGACCAGGTACGCCAGGAGCGGGCGCGCCTGCAGCAGGAGATGACCGAGCTGCGATCACAGGCTCAGGGCGCATCGAGTCAACTCAGGAATATCGAGCGACAGCTCAGCGCGTCGCGCACGGTCCTGGCGGAGGTGGATTTCCAGGTCCAGGTGCGCTCTACCGAAGTGGACGAGACGGCCACGGCCCTCACCCAGGCCCAGTCGGACCTCGTAACCTCAAAAGAGACGTTGAAGAACCGGCTCCGCAGCATCTACAAGCGGGGGGCCCTCCACACGGCACGGGTGCTGCTCAGCGCGGACTCCTTCGCGAACCTGCTGAGTCGGTACCGCTACCTCAGGCTGGTGGCCGCACAGGATCGTTCGATCGTGGACCGGGTGGCCCTTCTCGAAGCCGAGTTGACCCTTCGGAATCGAGAGCTCCAGGAAAACCTGGCCGAGCTCCATCGCCTGCGAGACGAGAAATCGGGCGAGGTCTCGAACCTCGAACGGGTCGAGGGGCAACGGGAGCGGGCGCTCACGCGATACCGTGCTCAGGTTGCGGAAACCGAGTCCCGGCTGGCCACGCTGGCCGAGACGGAAGCCCGCCTCAGCGGCCTCATCGGAGACATCGAGGAGGAACGGGTCCGGGACGAAGCAGGCGGTGGCGGATCGCCGGCAGTCGGAAGCGAGGACGGGAGTGGAGGGGCCGGGGGGCGGCCGGTGGCGGCCCGGTCAGCGGGGAGCCTGGAGTGGCCCATAGACGGCGATCTGATCTACAGCTTCGGGCGACAGCGTCAGCCCAACGGCACGGTGCTCCGGTGGAACGGGATCGGGATCCGGGCGGCAGAAGGGACTCCGGTCCATGCCGTGCTACCCGGATCCGTTTCCCTGGCCGGGCCGTTCGAAGGCTACGGTC
>JAHEKK010000096.1 GCA_024638395.1 Gemmatimonadota bacterium
AGCTCGGCCCGGGAACGGCATCGCCGGTCGAGGCACCCCATGTCGGAGACCTCACGGCCCGGGAGACCCTGGCGAAGCTGGTGCGACTGGGGACGGTGATCGCCCAGGGCTGATCCCGGCACGGGGGCTCTTCCGCGACCCTGGTGACCGATGAGCCCGGGACCCGGGAGCCGGCCCACCACGGTCGACCACCCCCTGCATCCAACTCAGTTGGCCGGCACGGCCCTGCCCTGAGCCCACTCCCGAATCGCCGTCACCTTCTCGGCCATCGTCACCGACAGGGGATTCGTGGCGGCCACCTCCGAAATCAGAAGCTCCTGGTCCAGGGACCGGCCCTCGGCGAAAGCCGTGTAGAGTCCCGAGACGATGGCTTGCTCGATCTCGGATCCGCTGAACCCGGCGGTGGCCACGGCGACTTCGTGGAGGTCGAAGGTCTTGGAGTCACAGCCCCGGGCCGACAGATGGATGTCGAGGATGTCGATGCGTGTCTGGCCGTCGGGGAGGTCGACGTAGAAGATCTCGTCGAACCGGCCCTTTCGGAGGAATTCCGGGGGAAGCTTGGCGACGTCGTTGGCCGTTGCGACGACGAACACGTCGCCCCGGCGTTCCTGCATCCAGTTGAGGAACGAACCCAAGATGCGCTGGGACACCCCTCCGTCTTCGCCCCCTCCGGACGAGAAGGCCTTCTCCAGCTCGTCGATCCAGAGGACCACGGGAGCCATGCGCTCCGACGCCGTCATGGCGCGCTTGAAGTTCCGCTCGCTCTCCCCGATGAACTTGTTGTAGAGGTTTGAGGGATCCAGGCGCAGGAGGGGCAGCCTCCATTCGGCCGCTACCGCTTTGGCCGACAGGCTCTTCCCGCATCCGGGGACTCCGACCAGGAGTACGCCCTTCGGGAAAGCGAGACCGAACTCCCCGGCTTTCCCCGGGTTGGTGACCACCGCAGTGCGCTTGGCGAGCCATGACTTGAACCCCTTGAGATCAGCGATGTCCTCGACGCTCAAGTCCACAGGGTAGTATTCCAGGAGTCCATCCTTCTCGATGACGGCGCGCTTGGCGTCGATAACGTGCTGGATGTCGCCTGCCGCTAGACGTCCGTCCTCGATGATGGCCTTGGTCAGGATCTTCTCGGCCTCGAACAAGGTGAGGCCCGACAGATGCCCCACGAGAATCGTCAACTCCTCACTGCTCAGGTTCACCTCGACCGGATTCCTGGCGTGGATGTCCCTGAGGATCTGACGGATCAGATCCTTGAAGTCTTCTGCGCTGGGGCCCGGCAGGTGTACCGTGGCGCTCACCTTTTCCAGGACATTGGGTAGTCCTGCCACGGCTCCTGAGAGGACGACGGCTCCTTCGTGTGCGCGAAGGGACTCGGCGGCGGCCTTCAGTCGCGCGGCCTGCTTGGCGTCCTCCAGGTCCGGCGCGACCTCGTGGAAATGGTACAGACCGGCTGCCCTGGCCGAGTTGATGTGGCTGAACGCCGTTTCCAGCTGCTCCGTGCCGTACACCGGACCCGGCTGTCCCGGCCTTTGAAGGCCCGTGACCCGCGACCACGAGAAATAGGGGATCTCGAGGCGGTCGGCGACATGTTCCAGAAGACTGTGGATCCGGGGCTCGTCGTCGCTCGGGAGTTGGATCAGGCCATAGCGAGAGCGGATGAGGAGCTCGAGATCCCTCAGTGGATCGGGTGGCGTCATGCGGCCTTGACCGCGGTGAACGCGGACTCGAGTCGGGCCAGCGCCTCGCGCAGCTCCCTCTCGGGGGGACCGAATCCGAGGCGGATCATGGACTCGTACCCGAAATGGGCTCCGGGGACCACCAGGATACCGTACTCCTGGCGGAGGATCTCGGCCAGAGCGAGGGACCCGACGGGGGCGTGATACCTGGCCATGCAAATGGCTCCGGCGTCGGGGGGCTGATAGGTGAAGAGCCCCTGGCAACCGTCCATCCAGGCTTCGAGGATCTTGAAATTGTTCTTCACGATGGACCGGGTTCGGGCCAGGAGTCGGGGGCGGACATCCTCGGAGAGCGCAACGCTGGCGAGGACATCCGATAGGGAAGCCGGGGCAATGGTGGTGTAGTCCGTTCTCGCCCACAGACGCTCGATGACGTCGGGCGGCCCCACGGCCCATCCGATCCTGAGACCCGGTAGCGCGTAGGCCTTGGAAAGGGAGTTGGTGACGATGACCCGGTCCGTTCGGCCCCAGAACGAGGGCGTCGGTACGTCGTCGAGTTCCGCGCCCTGATACACCTCGTCCGAAAGGATCCAGGCTCCGTGCGCCTCCGCGAGCTCGACGATCGCGTCCATCTCATCCGGCTTCAGCGACCTTCCGGTGGGGTTGTTGGGGTTCGTCACGAGAATCGTGCCTGCGCCCCGGCCCAGGGCGTCTTCCAGCTCGTCCAGGTCTGGGCTCCACCCGTCGTCCTCCTTCAGGTGGAAGGGGATCACCTCACCGGAGGTGTTCTCCATCAGCCCGGGCACCTGCATGTAGTTGGGAATCATCGCCGCGATGGCCCGCCCCGGCTCCATGAGGTGCCAGAAGGCCACAAGGTTCGCCTCGATGCCCCCCGTGGTCACCAGGACGCTGTCGTCGGACGCCCCGGGGTAGAGGCCGGCGATGCGGCTGCGGAGCTCGTCCGACCCGTTCGACTGCCCGTACCCGAGGCGCACGCTTCCCAGGTCGGGGGGCGTCTCGGCCAGGGCCAGAAGCTCCGCGGCGGTCAGGGGATGCACACCGCTTTCCGACAGGTTGAACTCCACCCGGTGCTCGAACGTCGACTGCCAGCGTTCCATGTCGAACGGAATGAGACGCACGCTACCCTCCGATGTTGGATTTGCTAGTTTCAGCAGCCGTTTCGGCAGGGGATTGCACGGCGCCCCGCTGACTGGCTGGTAGGGGCGGGCCTTCACCTCGAAACCGAGGATCATCCGCCGGCCCCCGTCCAATGTCTTGCATGGGACCCGTGCTGCAAAGCGCCCGCAGCACCTCCGTCATTCGACAGTCGGGATTCTGCCTGGAGAGGAGCGGGATTGAGCGAGGTCGACGCCATACTCGATCGTGCACTCCGCCTCGCGGAGGAGCAGGATTTCCTGGGCATGTCCCAAGTACTCGAAGAAGGCCTCGAGGACCATCCCGATGACCCCCTCATCCTGTCGTGGCTGGCTTTTGCGCGCCGGGAAGGAGGAGACGAAGGGGGGGCGTACGAGCTTTTTCGTGCGGTGCTTGCCCTAGAGCCCGACGATCCCCGCGTGCTGGCCATGGCCGGCACGGCCATCGCCCGATTCGACGACCCCGACGCGGAGGGAGCCCTCAGGAGCGCTGCCCTTCTGGCGCCGGACGTGGCCTTCACCCGCCTGATGTATGGGGCCTATCTGGTCCGGGAGGGCATGTCGGACGAAGGTCTCGCCGAGTTGCACGCCGCCGCGGGTCTGGACGAAGACGACCCACAGATCCCCTTCGAGCTGGGGGTCGCCTACGCATTGGCCGGATCCTGGGCCAAAGCCCGCATGTCCCTTTCCCGGGCCGTAGAGCTGGATCCGGCCGACGGATGGGTCCGGATCATACTGGGCCTCGTGGAGGTCGAGGACGACGACATCGACGAGGCCGTTGGCGACCTGGTGCGCGGCGCCGAGATCCGGCCCGGAGACTTCGAGGCGCAGCTCCTCGCCGCTTTGGCGCTGGGCGCCGGCGGATGGGAGGACCGGGCCTACGAGATGGTGGAGCGTGCCCGCCATGGGGACGGCGAGATCGATCAGACCGCGCTGGGGCAGGTGGAAGAGCGAATCGACGAAGGAGTAAATCCTTGCAGGGAGGCGCTGACGGCCTCGTTCGGCCCCTCGGCGCTCCGCGAGCGACTGATGGTTCGTCCATGACCGGAGTCGGGCCTCGGACGTTGATCGATCTGGATACCCACACCCTGGACAACGGGCTCGAAGTGGTCCTCGCACCGGATCCGTCCGTGCCCGTGGTAGCCGTCAACATCTGGTACGGAGTGGGTTCCCGGAACGAGGCGCCGGGGCGGACGGGGTTCGCCCACCTCTTCGAGCACATGATGTTCCAGGGTTCTGCTCACGTTCCCAAGAACGGACACTTCGAGCTCATCGAGCGAGCAGGGGGCTCGCTGAACGCCACCACCTGGTTCGACCGCACCAACTACTTTGAAACCCTGCCGGCCCACGAGCTGGACCTGGCCCTCTGGCTGGAGTCCGATCGCATGGGCTGGATGCTCCCCGCCATGACGGGAGACAAGCTGGAAAATCAGCGCGATGTGGTGAAGAACGAGCGCCGCCAGCGGTACGACAACCAGCCCTACGGCGACTGGGACGAGCGTGTTCAGTCCCTCCTGTTTCCGGCGGACCACCCCTACCACCACACGGTCATCGGGTCGATGGAGGACATCTCGGCGGCGACCCTGGACGATGTCCACGACTTCTTCGCCACGTTCTATGTTCCCAACAACGCGGTCCTCACGATCTGCGGTGACATCGACCCCGCTGCGGCTCTCGAGGCGGTGGTCCGGTATTTCGGTGAGATTCCCGCCGGGGCCTCTCCACCCTCGATCCCCGGCAATCCGGTCCTCTCGTTCGACACCGGGGGGACGCTTCGCCAGGATGTCTCCGCTCAGGTGCCCCTTCCCCGGATCTACATGGCGGCCAGGGTTCCTCCGTTCACTACCGAAGCCTTCTACGCCGGCCAGGCCGCGGTGACCGCCGCCACTACGGGCCGGTCGTCCCGGGTTCACGACCGCCTGGTCCGTAAGGAACGCCTCGCCAAGTCCGTGTCCTGTTCCACCCTCCCCCTGACCACGGGAGCCACCATGTTGCTGATGGTGGCGACCGGATACGACCCCGCGTCCGTCGACGCCCTCGAAAGGGCGATGGCCGACGAGCTCGACGGACTGACGTCGCTGCAACAAGACGAGTTGGACCGGGCTGTTGCCGTCACTGAAACGCGCACCCTGAGTCAACTCCAACGCGTGGGGTCGAGGGCGGATCTCCTCTCCATGTTCGCCACGCTCTTCAAAGACCCACGCCGTCTGAACCGCGATCTCTGGCGTCTGAGGGACGTCTCGCTGGACGAGGTCCACGCATGGGCCGCCGAGTACATGAGCCCCTCGAATCGGGTTGTCGTCCGCTATCTCCCCGAGGCGCCATGAACGACCTGGACCGGTCCGCCCGACCTGCTTCGGGCGGCATCCGCCCCTATCAGTTTCCCGACCTGGTCAGTCGCCGCCTCGAAAGCGGTCTGGAGTTGATGCTGGTCCAGAAGAAGGACCTTCCCATGGTCACGGCTCTGGTGGTGCTGGATGCCGGGGAAGCCCGTGTCCCTCTGGAGAGGGGCGGCCTGGCCGTCCTGACGGGCGATGCGCTGGAAGCGGGGACCGGAAGCCGTAGTGGTCTGGAATGGGCCCGGGCGTTGGAGCGCCTCGGCGCCACCTCGGGTGTGTCCACGGGCTGGGACTCTACCACCGTTGCGGTTTCCTCCCAGGCAGACCGCCTGGACGAGGCGCTGCCTCTCCTCGCGGAGATGGTACGGTCACCGTCCTTCCCCGAAGACGAGTTCCCACGGTACAAGCGGCAGTGCCTGGGGACGATCGCCCAGCGCGCCATGAATCCGGGTGCCCTGGCCTCAGACGAGTTTGCCCGCTTCCTCTATGGCGCCCACGCCCTCTACGGGAGGCCCCTCGGGGGGCGGGAGGAGAGCCTGGCCTCCGTGGAGACGGTCGAGTGCAGAGCCTTTGTGGAGTCCGCCTACGTGCCCCATGGCGCCGGGCTGGTTCTGGTCGGTGACCTGGACGCGGGGGAGGCCGAAGCTCTTGCCCGGAAGAGCTTCGGCGATTGGGCCGGCCGTCCGGCCGACGCCGTTGGCGAAGCGGCTCTCGAGGAGACGGAGTCCGGCGTGCTGCTGGTCCACAGGCCGGGTGCGGTACAGTCGGAGATCAGGATCGGCCACGGGGGCATACGCCGTGACGCGCCCGACTACTTCGCCGTTCAGATCCTCAACCTGGTTCTCGGCGGGTCCTTCACCTCCCGACTGAATCTGAATCTTCGGGAGAAGAACGGGTTCACGTACGGTGTGCGCTCTCGCTTCATCACACGGCGGGGAGCCGGTCCCTTCGTTGTCTCGACGGCCGTGGAAAGCGCGGTTACGGGGGCTGCCGTCTCTGAGATCCATGGCGAGATCGGCGCTCTGGCGAATGACGGTCCCACGGGAGCCGAAGTGGAGACGGCCATCAGTTACCTGTCAGGGGTCTTTCCTCTGAAGCTCGAGACCACAGGTCAGATCGCAGCGCAGGCTGCGGAGATCATCGTCTATGGACTCGAGCAGGACTACTACCACCGCTACCGGGAACGGATCAGAGACGTGTCCCTCACGGATGTAGGCGAGACGGCCGGGACACGCCTACGCCCGGCCCAGCTTCGGACGGTCATCGTGGGAGACGCGGATGTCGTCGCCCCGCAGCTCGAGGGCAAACGTCTCGGGCCGATCGTGAGAACCCCATGACGCGGCCGAACCGGGGAGCCGGCGTCGAGGACAAAGAGGCCACGCTGGCCTCCCGGGTGGTCCACGACGGGCGTGTCGTGCACCTGAGTATCGATCGGGTGCGCTTCCCGGACGGGTCGGAGGGGGAGTTGGAGCTCATTCGTCACCCCGGCGCTTCCGCGGTGCTCCCTGTCCGGAGTGCGCCGGGAACCTCCGATCCGGAGGTCCTTCTGGTGCGCCAGTACCGGTACGCGGCCGGAGGGTACATCTACGAAGTGCCGGCGGGCCTGCCCCGCGATGGGGAGACGTGGGCGGAGTGCGCATCCCGCGAGCTGGAGGAGGAGGCCGGTGTGGTGGCGGGCCGGCTGGACTACCTGACGCGACTCCATACGACCCCGGGGTTCACCAACGAGGTCATTCACCTATATGTGGCCTTCGACCTGAAGCCGGGACGGATCGCCCGAGACGAGGACGAGTTCCTGGCGGTGGAGACCTTTCGGTTGTCGGAAGTGCTGGACATGGCCGCGTCCGGCCAGATCACCGACGGGAAGACCCTGGTCACGATCCTCTTCGCTGCACGGTTCTTCCTCCTGGAAGACGCGAGCTAGAACGTCCCCGGAGGGGGCGCCCCGGCCTCCGCGGCCGGCCTTCTCCGCTGCAGCCAGGTGCCCTGGGCAGCACCCGGCAGCCCCACACGCCTCCCCTGGTGCGGGCAACGGAACAGGGGACTCGCACGTCGGAATTGGGGATGGGGCTCCCTGCGGGGTGCGCCCGAGGACGAGCGCCCTGGTGTGTTTCAATCCGTGTCCGGATCGGGACGCCAGGTGTCTCTCTTCGGGGACGAAAGCACTCCGGGCCCCTGACCGATGGCCGATTCGGCCGGTGGCATGATTCGTGCCCTACTGGAATGCGAATCGACGGACCGCCCGGGTCCCACGGGGCGGCTCCGGCACTCCCACAAGGAGATTGGTGGCGATCATGGCGCAGGCAAGGCTCGACCTCGAGGACGGCGGCGCCCGGCAGGTTCGGAGGGCCCTCGGGGACCTGAACGACAGTGAGATCGTGCAGGAGTTCCTGAACGGCGAGGAACGTGCCTTCGCGGAGGTCGTCCGCCGATACGACAAGCGGCTGCTGAACTTCGTCTACAGGACGGTGGGAGACCGGGAGCGGGCCGAGGATCTTGTCCAGGAGACCTTCGTCCGGGTGTACCGGCATCTGCACCGCTTCGACCAGAGCAAGAAGTTCTCCACCTGGATCTACACGATTGCGGGGAACCTGGCCAAGAACGAGCTCAGGAATCGGTCCCGGAATCCTCTGGTTCTGTTCCAGACCATCGTGAAGAACTGGGACTCCGACTTCCGCCCTCTCGAGTGGGAGGACGCCCGGACCAAGCCCGACGATCTCTACCGGAAGCGCTTCATCCGCCAGAAAGTGGAAGAGGCCGTGGCCGAGCTGCCCGAGCATCACCGGACGGTGTTCGTGCTCCGGGAGCTTCAAGGGAAGAGTTACGAGGAGATCGCCGAGATCACGGGGTGCAACCTGGGGACGGTCAAGAGCCGGCTCAACAGGGCCCGGAACAGCTTCGCCCGGATCATCGAGCCCATGGTGGACTGACGCGAGGCCCACGGCTCCAGGGCCCCGGCGAACGGGAGAGGCCCGCCAGGAACTCTGGCGGGCCTCTTCTGTACGACCATGCGAGCTCCGATGCTCTTGAAGCAGGCCGAGACACGGGAACTCCGTGGAGCGGAGGCCGGTAGCATCTTCTGGAGGCGCGGATGCCCGGCGCTGTGCGGGGCCGGGGCAAAGCGACTCCTACGAACCGATTGGACGGGCCGGATGGCCCACGAAAGACGATGGATAGATCTGGTGAATAGTTCCCTTGCTGGTCGCGTCACATGCGATCGGTTTCTCGAGGCCTACACCGACTACCGGGACGAACAACTCGGTGTCGAGGCCCAGCGGGCCATGGCCGAGCACTTGGCGGCGTGTGGAGCATGCCGTCGGTACGACCGCGTCCTCTCGGCTGGCGTGGATCTGCTTCGCTCGATGGACCTGGAGCCCCCGTTGCCGGTTGCCCCGGGCAAGCTCGCCCGCCTCGCCCTGGATGCGGACCTGGAAGCCAGGACTGCGCTGCCCGTGGTCTTTCGGAGGCCGATGGCAACCGTCATGGCGCTGGCGGCAGCCGTCTTCGCGGCCATCGCTCTCTTTCCGGGAGGTCCGCGCAGCACGCCGGAGCTGGACCTGCCCGCCGTGGTCGCCGCCGAGCCCGCGGCCTTGTTCAAGGCCGGACCCGGTATCCAGCGCGTTCCGGTGAGACTTCCGTACGAGATGGTACCGACGGGTTTCCAGACCATTTCCCGTTCCCTTCTGTACCAGTACGGACGCCCCGTCGCACCGAGGGCGGCCGTAGCCCGGCCTTGACGAAGGGGGTGCCGGGGCGGGTGGCTTGATCAGGCCTCCGGCCCGGCGTTAATTGAGGCCAGCGGCCACTCACTCCGACGTGGCCCCTCCGCATCTTCAACGGGTGCGTCTTGCTACCGAAATCCTTGCGGGAGGCTGAACCCGAGGGGGTCTATTTCCTCTACGGCGATGAAGAATTCCGAAAGGAAGCCGCCGTGCGGGAGTTGGTCGACCAAGGCCTCGATCCTGCGACCCGGGATTTCAACTTCGATCAGCTGAGCGGAAGCGAC
>JAHEKK010000097.1 GCA_024638395.1 Gemmatimonadota bacterium
GACGCCGACACCATCGACGGCACCACCATAAGTCTCGCGGCCAGCTGGCGTCATCATGGCCCCGCCGACATCCACTCGGTTCGGGTCCTGGGTTCCGAGGGGGGGGCCACGCTTCCGCCTTTGTCGGTCTACAAGCAATTGGGTGGGCGCCCGTTGGACGTGACACCTCGGCAACCGATTCCCCGCGGCGGGGAGGATCTGTTCACGAACGCCTATCGCCGGCAGATCGACCACTTCATTCGAGTGTTGATCGGCGAGGCCGAGGCTCCCCTGCCGGCAGGTCAGATCGCCCTGATGGGTCTCATTGAAGGAGCGTACCGGTCTGCGCAGGAGGGGCAGACCGTCCGGCTGTCGTGAGCCTGGAGTCCATCCGCCGCCGATGGGATCTGGGCGGTATGGCGCTGGCCCTCGCGGCCGGGGTGGTCCTCGGGATCACGTTCACGCCTGCGGGAGGCCCCCTGCTTCCCTTCTTCGCCATCGCGCCGTTGGGGTACGCCCTGGCTCGGCGGCCGGGCCCCGGCGGCGGTCTGCTCCCCGGCTTTCTCACGGCATCGGTGGGCCATGGCATCGGCCTGCAGTGGATGGTACCGGCACTCTCCTGGAGAACGCCGCTGGCGGTGCCCGTCTTCCTCCTCGTTCTGTGCCTCATCGGGATGGTGGCGGCCCTGGCCGTGGAGAGCGCCCTTCGTCTCCACCGCCGCTGGGGAATCCCCATTGCCCTCGCCCTGGCCTCGACCTGGGTGGGGTTCGAATGGGTTGCAGCCCGCGTGCCCGGTGTCCCCTACGCCTGGCTCAACGTGGGAGAATCCCTGGTATGGTGGCCGTGGGGCGCCCACTGGGTCGCTCTCGGGGGAGCCGCCCTCCTCACCCTGTGGACCGTGGCCGTGGGTGCGGCCATGGGCACCGCGGCCCACTCGAGAAGTCGGAGGGGGACGTTCCTCGCCGCCGCATTGGCGGTGATGCCCGCTCTGGCAGGTTGGCTGTCGGCGGCCTCTCCCGGTGCAGACGGCGAAGCCCGCATCCTGCTCGCGGTCCAGCCGGGCCGGGACACACCCCGCGAGCAGCTCATGGACTGGGCCGGGGACCTGCAGCGGATTGCGGGTCCGTCCCCTCCGGACCTGATCGTCTTTCCCGAGCGCTTTCTTCCAGTGTCCCCCACGGCCCTGACGGGAGACCGGGCCCTGGCCGAGGCCCTGGGGGCTCCCGTGCTCTATGGGGCGGTGGACTCCCTGCGCGGCGACACGGGTGTCGCCTCGGGCGTGGCGAACGCCGCCTTCCTGGTCCGTCCGAGCCGGTCGGACCGGCAGGTCGCCCACAAGCAGAGATTGGTACCCGGTCTCGAGGACGGGGGCGCCCTGGGTGGCTGGGACCGCGTCCTGCCCACCGCCGGGTACCGCGCCGGTGCGGTTGGATCGGTACTCGAACTGGACGGCTGGAGTGTCGGTGTCCTGATCTGCTACGACGTCGCTTTCGGCACCCTCTCCCGGAATCTGGTGCGCGACGGGGCGGACCTGTTGGTTGTGGTGTCGAACGACGATTGGCTCGATCCGGCGGCGCCTTTCCGGGTCACGGTGGCCTACTGGCAACACGAGACACAGGGCCGGCTGCGCGCCGCCGAGAACGGCGTGCCCCTGGTCCAGGTGGCCACCACGGGCCGGACCTTCTCCCTGGACTCGAGGGGCCGCAGGTATCCGGACCCGGCCCGGAGTGGACCCCCTCCCGTCGAGCCCGGGGTCGCGTCACTCCGGGCCGCCCTGGGAACCGGGGAGTCGGACCCCCCGATGCTGCCGGGTCTGCTGGGCTGGATGGGGGCGCTGTGTCTCTGTCTGGGAGCTTGGCCCCCACGGAGCCGCCACGGTTGAACGGCATCCCCGCCCGGGCGATATTCTCAGGCTTCCCATCCGTCAAAGGAGTCCGTCATCGATTCGCGCCTCGAGGCCCGTCTCGCCAAGTCCGAAGAGCGCTTCGAAGCGGTGGAGTCCGAGTTGGCGGATCCGGCCGTCGCGACGAACCCGGACCGGCTCAGGGAACTGGGCCAGGAACGGGCCGAATTGGTGGCGGCGGTGACGGCCGGGAGGGAGCTCAGGGCGATCGAGGCCGAGCTGGCCGGGGCCCGCGAGCTGGCCTCCGAGTCGGATGATCCCGACATGAGGGCCATGGCGGAAGAGGAGGTGGAATCGCTCCTCGGCCGCGTGGATGAGGTGACGGCGCGACTCCGGCAGGCCCTGATCCCCAAAGATCCCCTGGAGGACCGTCCCGCGGTCGTCGAGATCCGAGCCGGAACCGGCGGGGATGAGGCGGGGCTCTTCGCGTCGGACCTGATGCGCATGTACCGGCGCCTGGCTGAGCGCCGGAACTGGTCCGTGGAGCTGATCAGCCTGTCCGAGGGCATTCCCGGTGCTCTCAAGGAGGCGATCTTCTCCGTCCGTGGCAAAGGTGCCTTTGGACACCTCCGGTACGAATCGGGAGTGCACCGGGTGCAGCGGGTCCCCGAGACGGAAAGCCAGGGCCGGATCCACACCTCGGCTGCGTCCGTTGCCGTGCTTCCTGAAGCGGAGGAGGTGGATCTCGAGATCGACCCCAACGATCTCCGCATTGACGTGTTCCGCTCATCGGGCCCGGGCGGCCAGTCCGTCAACACCACGGATTCGGCGGTGCGAATCACCCATGAGCCCTCCGGCCTCGTGGTGAGCTGCCAGGACGAGAAGTCGCAGCACAAGAACAAGGCCAAGGCCATGAAGGTTCTTCGAAGCCGGCTGCTGGATCAGATGATTGCGGAAAAGGAAGCAGAACGGGCCGAGGAGCGGAGGCTCCAGATCGGCTCGGGAGACCGGTCGGCGAAGATCCGCACCTACAACTTCCCCCAGAACAGGGTCACCGACCATCGCATCAATTTGAGCCTCTACCGACTCGCCGACATCCTCGACGGCGACCTGGAAGAGATGATCTCGGCCCTCAGCATGGCCCGCAATGAAGAGCGACTCGGCGCGGGGGCGTCCTGATGGGTGCCGGGGCCGTTCGACGTCAGGGGGATGCCCATCCCCTGACGTCCAAGCCCAGGGCGGTGGCTCCACCCCCGTCGGGCGAGCCCTGGACCGTCATGCACATGGTCAAGTGGAGTGCGTCCTACCTGGAGCTCCGCGGCGTCGATTCTCCACGGCTGACCGCCGAGCTTCTGCTCGCCCACGTCCTCGGCGCCGGGCGCTTGGACCTCTACCTGCAGTTCGACCGGCCCCTCACGGCCCCGGAGCTGGCGTCCTACAAGCCCCTCCTGCAGAGACGCGCGGCCCGTGAGCCCCTGCAGTATGTCCTGGGGTCGACGCAATTCAGGGGACTGGACCTCCTCTGCGACTCCAGGGCCTTGATTCCCCGGCCGGAAACGGAGGGTCTGCTGGACGCCCTGTCGTCCGTGTCGGGGCAGGAGGGGCCCGTAGGCCAGGCCCTGGACGTGGGCACCGGCACCGGGGCCCTGGCACTCTCCATGGCCCACGAGAACATGGCCGGGTCGGTCCTTGGGGTGGATGTATCGGAAGATGCCCTGGACCTGGCTCGATCCAACGCCGCGAGGGCGGGGTTGGAATCGCGGGTTGGGTTCCGGAGGGGGTCGCTCTTCGAGGCGGTGAACGGGGAGGTGTTCGATTGGGTGGTCTCAAACCCTCCCTACGTGGCCACGGATGAGTTGTCCGCCACGGAGCCGGAGGTCCGTGAATGGGAACCTCGATTGGCCCTCGCCGGTGGAGCCGACGGCCTGGACGTGATCCGGCCCCTGGTGGCCGGAGCCGCTACCGTTCTCCGTGGCGGTGGATGGCTGGCCCTCGAGGTCGGCTGGGACCAGACCGCCGCGGTAGAGACGCTCCTGAAGACTTCGGGAGAGTACGCATCCATCGACACCCGGGAAGACCTGGCGGGCAGACCGCGGTATGTTCTGGCCCGGAGAAAATGACGAACTCATCGAGAAGACCGATCGCGGACGCCGACGAAAGCCTCGCGCCGACGATCAGGTCCATGGGAAAGCACTGAGAGAATGGCCGAGATTCAGGACATGGCCAAGTCGCTGGGACAGGCCTTGGGACGTACCACGGAGTATCAGGCCCTCGACCGCGCAATGAAGAGGGCGAACGATGATCGCGACATGGTCGAGCTGAAGAACGAGATCGAAAGGATGGAGTCGGCCTTCCACACCGTCCTCACCCAGGGCCAGCAGCCCGGTCCGGAAGCCGTTGAGGAGTACGAGAACACCGTGGTGAAGCTCCAGGCGCTCCCCAGCTACCAGGCCCTCATCGCGGCCCAGGCCAACTTCGAGAAGGTCATGGTCAGGGTGAACGAGTCCATTCAGGCCGGTATGGTCGAGGGCGCCGCCAGCCGGATCATCATCCCCTCTTGAACGGCCAACCGGAGGCCAAACCCAGGGAGGGTGGCCTCAAGGGCCTGAGGTGGCCGGTCTACGCCATCATCGAGCCACTGACGCAATGGTTGGTGAGGCGGGGGGTACACCCCAACGCCATTACGACCCTGGGATTCGCGGTGACCGTCGTGGCCGGCTGGCTGTATTCGGTGGACCACGTCCGGACCGCCGGGTTCATGGTGTTGCTCGGAGGGCTCCTGGATATCTTCGACGGCCGTGTGGCCCGCGTATCAGGTCTCGCGTCGAAGTTCGGCGACTTCTACGATTCGACCCTCGACCGGATCTCCGAGATCGTCATGTACATCGGGTTCATGACGCTCTACAACCGGTACGGGGCCCAGATGGCCGACGTCTGGATGACCTACGTCATCGCGATTGCCCTGGCTGGCTCACTCATGGTGAGCTACACGCGGGCCAAGGCCGAGGCGCTGGGATTCGACTGTTCCGTTGGCCTGATGCAGAGGGCCGAGCGTATCGTCCTCCTGGGGTTGGGCTCGCTGGTCTTCGGCCTTGCCTGGAACGGAGCCGTCCTCAGCGTGCTGATCATTGCGGTCGCAGTACTTACGAACATCACGGCGGTGCAACGCATCGTCTGGGTCTATAGACACGGGACCGGCGTTCCATTGGACGATTCGAACCGGCCCGACCAACAACAACGAGGCATGGCGTGAAAGACGCACCGTCCATTTCTTCTGCCGAGGGCAAGCTCGGCGTTCTCCTCCCTGGTTTCGGTGCCGTGGCCACGACGGTCGTAGCTGGCGTGGAGGCCGTCCGTCAGGGGCTCGGCAAGCCGTTCGGCAGCCTGACCCAGCTCAACACCATCCGGCTCGGGAAGCGCACGGACAACCGCGCTCCCCTGATCAAGGATTTCATCGGGCTGGCCGAATTGGATCAGCTCGTGTTCGGCGCCTGGGACCCCATCCCCGACGACGGCTACGCCAGCGCGGTGAACGCAGGCGTCCTCTCACGGGGAGAGCATCTGGATCCCATCAAGGGCTTTCTGGAGAGCATCAAGCCCATGCCGGCGGTCTTCGACACGGCCTACGTGAAGCGTCTGGACGGGCCCAACGTGAAATCGGCCGCGAACAAGTTCGAATTGGCGGCCGCCCTCCGTGAAGACATCCGTCGGTTCAAGGCCGACAACGATCTGGCCCGCGCTGTCATGGTTTGGTGTGGCTCCACCGAGATCTTTCTCCGCCCCGGCCCCGTCCATGCCACTCTCGAGGCCTTCGAGGAGGGGATGCGGAACAACGACCCCGCCATCGCCCCAAGCATGATCTACGCCTATGCGGCCATCATGGAGGGGGTCCCGTACGCCAACGGAGCCCCGAACCTGTCGGCGGACATCCCGGCGTTGGAGAAGCTCGCCATCGAGCGATCGGTCCCCATCGGCGGGAAGGACTTCAAGACCGGCCAGACCCTGATGAAGACCATCCTGGCGCCGGGTCTCAAGGCCCGGATGCTCGGGATCCGCGGCTGGTTCAGCACCAACATCCTCGGGAACAGGGACGGCGCGGTGCTGGACGATCCGGAGTCCTTCAAGACGAAGGAGGAGTCCAAGTTGGGTGTGCTGGAGCACGTCCTCCAACCCAAGATGTACCCGGACCTCTACGGCAACCTGTACCACAAGGTGAGGATCAACTACTACCCGCCGCGGGGAGATGACAAGGAGGGGTGGGACAACCTGGACATCTTCGGATGGCTCGGGTACCCGATGCAGATCAAGGTGGACTTCCTCTGTAAGGACTCCATTTTGGCGGCGCCCATCGTCCTGGACCTCGCCCTCTTCCTCGATCTGGCCGGTCGGGCGCGGATGGGCGGCATTCAGGAGTGGCTGTCGTTCTACTTCAAGAGCCCCCAGGTTCCCGAGGGCTTGTATCCCGAGCACGACCTCTTCATCCAACACTGGAAACTGAAGAACACCCTCCGCTGGCTTGCAGGTGAGGAGCAGATCACCCACCTGGGCCGGGAATACTACGAGTAGCGGGTCCTGATGACGGACGGCTCGAGGGGCCGCTTCCTCGTGTTGGAGGGGGCCGAAGGCACCGGCAAGTCCACCCAGGGGCCTCGCTTGGCGGCGCGCCTCAGGACGGCCGGCCTGGAGGTGGTGGAGACCCGGGAGCCCGGGGGGACGGAGGTCGGCGAACGCATCCGGCAACTGGTGCTCCATGCACCGGAGCTGGACGTCCCCAGGGAGACCGAGCTGTTCCTGATTCTCGCGGCCCGGGCCGCCTTCGTCAGGCGGGTCGTCGAGCCGGCCCTCGGACGCGGCGCATGGGTGCTGTCCGACCGGTTCGACCTGAGCACCTTCGCCTATCAGGGGTACGGCAGAGGGATCGAGCTCGCGGAGATCGAGGTGCTCAACCGGGCAGCGACCGGGGGGCTCACGCCAGACCTGTCCATCATTCTTGACGTGGATCCCGAGCAAGCCCGCAGGAGACAGGAGGGCAGAGGGTCGGGTCCGGACCGTATCGAGTCCGAAGGATTCGACTTTCTGCAGCGGGTGCGGAAGGGATATGTTGCGTTGGCGGATACCCGCCCGGAGGCCCTGCTGATCCGGGGCTCGGGGACCGTCCAGGAGGTGGAGTCCCGGATCTGGGCCGCGGTGGGCGAGCGGTTCCCGGAAACAATCCGGGGGACTGCGGTTTAGGCACTGGGGCCGGGGTACCGATCTGGAAAGGAAGGACCCCGGTTCGGATCGGTGCGTGCGACGGGGACGGGATGGGGGCCCTGGGTCCCCCTTGATGGAGCGAAGATGAAGATCAGAAAGTCGACGTTCATGCCGGTGGTCGTTTTGGCGATCGCCGTGGTCAGCGGCGGTTGGTTCCTCCAACAGGGGGTCAACCGTGAGGCCAACGTCTACTTCCACGTGCGGCTCCTCGAGGAGGTCATGGACCACATCGAGGGCCAGTTCGTCGAAGAGGTGGATGCCGAGAAGCTCTACCAGGCTGCCATCGACGGCGTGGTGGGCGAGCTCGGGGATCCCAATTCCCAGTTCCTGAAGGCCTCGGACTACGAGGACGTGCGCATCCGCACTCAGGGAGAGTACGGTGGCGTGGGCCTCGAGGTCGTCGACCGGGACGGCTTCGTGACGGTTGTCGCTCCGATCCCTGGAACGCCGGGGGCACGGGCCGGATTCCGCCCCGGCGACCGGATCGTCGAGGTGGACGGATCGTCCATCGAAGGATGGATCACGGATCAAGCCGTCGAACTGCTCCGGGGCCGGCCGGGCACGACGGTCGAAATGGGGATTCAGCGCCTCGGCGTGGAGGGGGTCATTCCCTTCGAGGTCACCCGGGCCGTCATCCAGGTCAAATCAGTTCCCTTCGCCGAGCTGCTCCCAGGTGGGGTCGGCTACATTCCACTCCAGATCTTCAATGGGACCACGACCCAGGAAGTTCTCGCGGCCTTGGACTCGCTATCGGCCGAAGGCATGACGTCTCTGATCCTGGACCTGCGTGACAACCCGGGCGGGCTTCTCGACGAGGGTGTGGGGCTGACGGACCTGTTCCTCGACCCTGGCCAGGATATCGTCGAGACGCGGGGGCGCGCCGCAGGGCAGAGCGAGAAGTTCACGTCCCGACGCCCGCAGGCCTATCCCGACCTTCCCGTGGCTGTGCTCGTAAAGGAGCGGAGCGCTTCGGCTGCGGAGATCTTCGCTGGAGCTCTCCAGGATCATGATCGTGCGCTGCTGATCGGCGGCCCCACCTTCGGGAAGGGATCCGTGCAGTCCCTGTTCCGGCTCTCCGGTGGGAACGTCCTGAAGCTCACCACGGCCCGATGGTTCACGCCGTCCGGCCGGTCCATCCAGAAGGACCGGGAGGACCAGATCGCCGTTCAAACCGGTGGAGCGATCGCGCTGGCCGGAGACGCGGTCGAACGGCCGAGCCTGGCCGACAAGCCCGAGTACACATCGACCGGCGGCCGGGTGCTCTACGGGGGTGGCGGGATCGTTCCGGATCTCTGGGTCGTTCCCGATACGTTGACGGGCGGAGAGCGGGAGGCGGTCCGGTCCATATTCGGCGCGGGCGGTGGCTTCTTCATCGCCCTTCAGAACTGGGCCGTGGAGTACCTGCTCGAACATCCCGACCTTCCCACCGACTTCCAGCTGTCACAAGAGGACGTTCTCGCGCTCCACGACAACATGGTCGAGCGGGGGTCGGAGGTGACACTGGTCCAACTCCAGGAGGCCCACCGCTACGTGGAATACCACATGCTTCGCGAGGTAGCCCTGCAGAAGGGCAGCGACCAGGGGCAGTTCCGGCGAACCATGTCTCTGGATCTGCAGCTACAGAAGGCGACGGAGTTGCTGCGGGCTGCGGAGTCCCAAGGAGCGCTGTTTACAGCGGTGGGTACCCCTCTTTCGACGGCATCGAGCGTGGGCGGAGGCGGCTCTCCCTGACCCTTTCGGCCTCGAGGAATCGGCTCCCGTCCATCTACGGCGCCGGGCTCTTCCTTCCATGGGAGGGCCCGGCGTTTTCCGTGAAGATGTCGGTATCGTCAGTATCGCCTGACAGTGCCTCCGGTCGGATCAGGTGACGACCACACCACCACTGGTGATCTCCGTGGGACGGGGCGCCCTTCGGGAATCCACCCACCAGGTGCACGCGGTGGTCTGCAAGGCCGATGGTTCTACAGTCAGGAGCTGGGGGGACCCGCACCGTTTGACACTCCTCCGGTCGGTGGCGAAGCCGTTCCAGGCCGTCCCCCTCGTCGAGGACGGGGTCACGACGAGATTCG
>JAHEKK010000098.1 GCA_024638395.1 Gemmatimonadota bacterium
TCTGCAGAACGGGATACCCGTGATCGAGAACAAGCCCCTGGCGCGGGCATTGTGGGCCACCGCCCGGGTCGGCTTCCCCATCCCGGTGGAGCTGTATGTCGCAGTGGCCGAGGTCCTGGCCTTCGTGATCAAGAGCGGAAGACGGCGTAGACCCTGGGCCGGGAGTGCGGTCGTATGACCAGGTTGCCTAGCGGAAAAGGGCAGGGACGGATCGAAGTCCTGGTGACGGTGGGCATCGTGTTCGTCATCGGCCTGCTGGTGCTCCCGCTGCCCCCCGTGCTCCTGGACCTCCTGCTGGCTCTCAGCATCGCGTCGTCCCTGGTGGTCCTACTGGTCACGCTGTACACCGACCGCCCCCTGGACTTCTCCGCGTTCCCCTCGGTGCTGCTGCTCCTGACGGTCTTCCGGCTGGCGTTGAATGTGAGCAGCACGCGGCTCATCCTCGGCCATGGCGAGGCCGGAAAGATGATCGAGTCGTTCGGCTCTTTCGTCATCGGGGGGAACTATGCCGTGGGCGTCGTCGTCTTCCTGATCCTGGTGGGCATCAATTTCATCGTGATCACGAAGGGCGCCGGCAGGGTGGCGGAAGTCGCCGCCAGGTTCACGCTCGATGCCATGCCGGGACGCCAGATGAGCATCGACGGCGACCTGTCCGCCGGCCTGATCGAGGAAGAGGAAGCCAAGCGCCGCCGCGAGGAGATCAGCCGTGAGGCGGACTTCTTTGGCGCCATGGACGGCTCTGCGAAGTTCGTTAGGGGCGACGCCATCGCGGGCCTGCTCATCACGCTGATCAACATCCTGGGTGGGCTATTCATCGGTGTGGTGCAGCGCGGCATGTCGGTGTCTCAGGCCCTGGAGACCTACACGCTCCTCACCGTCGGCGACGGCCTGGTCTCGCAGATCCCGGCTCTCATCATCTCCACCGCAGCAGGGATCATGGTCACGTCCTCCTCAGGGGGGGACCGGGTGGCCGAGGCCGTGGTGCGTCAGATAGGGCGTAAGGCGCGACCCATGTGGATCGCCTCGGGCGTCCTCGGAAGCCTGGCGTTGGTGAAGGGACTCCCCACGATGCCGTTCCTGCTCCTCGCCGGCGGCGCCGCGCTGTCTGCCCGGGCCAGCAAGGAGCAGGAGGACAGAGACGCGGCGGCGGTGACCGCGGCCGCGGAAGTCGAGACGCTTCCCTCCGAGCAGACCAACGCGGTCCAGGACCTTCTCCAGATCGACCCCGTGGAGGTGGAGGTGGGGTACGCGCTCATCCCCCTCATCGACGAGGCCCGAGGTGGCGATCTGCTCGAACGGATTCGCCTGCTGAGAAAGCAGGCAGCCCAGGAGTTGGGCATTCTCATCCCGCCCATCAGAATCCGCGACGATGTTCGGCTCCAGTCCAACGAATACATCGTCAAGATCCGGGGCGTCGAGTCCGGCAGGGCCGAGGTCATGCCCCGTCTCCTTCTGGCGCTGGACACGGGTAGCACCCTGCGTGAGATCGAAGGCGTAGAGACTGTCGACCCTTCGTTCGGCATGCCGGCGCGTTGGATCGCCCCGGGTCTCAGGGTCGACGCGGAGGGTGCCGGGTACGTCGTGGTTGAACCTTCAACGGTCGTGGCAACGCATCTCATGGAGTCCCTGAAGCGTCATGCGGCCGACCTGCTGGGTCGACAGGACGTCCAGGAAATGGTCGACATGCTGAAGGCGAGCCATCCGGCCCTCATTGAGGAAGTGGTACCGGCGAAGGTGCCCTTGGGTGTCCTGCACCGGGTGTTGCAGCGCCTCCTGAAGGAGCGCATCCCCATCCGGAATCTGGTGACCATTCTCGAGACCCTGGCCGACGCCTCCGAGCACACGAAGGATCCGGAAGCCCTGACCGAATACGCTCGGCGCGCGTTGTCCAACGTGATCTGGGAGCTGCATCAAGGAGACGACGGCGTGGTGCGCGCCATTACGGTGGGCCCACGGCTGGAGGCGGAGCTGATGAGGCTGTTCAGCCCCCGTTCCAGTCTCGAGAACTCGGACTCGCTGGATCCCGACCGCCTCACCGCGCTTCTGGCCCGGCTCGAGCGGCTCCATAAGACCCACGGCGAGGGTGGGCCCCTCCCCATCGTGACGCCCCCTGGACTCCGGTTGGGCGTCCGCCGGTTGGTCGAACCCGTATTTCCCCACATCCCCGTGGTCTCGTTGGCGGAACTTCCGCCACACGTGGATCTGAAGGGGATCGCATCCTGGGAGTTGGATCATGCAGCTTAGACGTTTCCGTGGCAGGGACATGGCCAAAGTGATGGACCAGGTGTCCGCCTCTCTCGGGCCCGACGCCATGATTCTCCGAACCCACGAGACCGAACCCTTTGCGGGGTACGGGACCCTACTCGAGGTCGTTGCCGCTGCGGGCTCCGATGTAGAGAAGATCGGAGAAGCGCTCTTCGTCGATTCGCGGCCTCCCGCTCGTGCAAAGGGGGAACGCCCGAAAGTCATTGCCTTCGTGGGCCCCGCGGGCGGAGGGAAGACGACGGCCGTGCTGAAGTTGGTGGCGGATGCGGCGACCCATGGCGACGTCCGACTCGGGGTGCTCACTCTCGACACCTACAGGGCCGGTGCCCTCGAGGAGATCGTGGCCCACGCGCGAATCCACCGGACGCCCATCGAAGTGGCCTACACCGAACAGGAAGTCGAGCCCAGCCTCCGGCGGCTTCGCTCTCGCGACGCCATTCTCGTGGACGTGCCCGGTCTGGGGCGTTTCGACGACGACGAGTGGATCGAGATGCTCAAGGCGGCGAGGCCGGATGAAACCCATTTCGTGCTACCGAGCACCTTGCGTCGGGACGTGGCTTCCCGTCTCCTCGAGCGGGCGGAACGCTTGAAGCCGACCCATCTCCTGTTGACGCACCTGGACGAGTTGGCCGGGGATCTGGGGCTGGCCGATCTGATGCTGGCTCTCGGCATCCCTTCCCGTTGGGTTGGCGATGGTGCGGCCTTGGACCGTAGCCTGACGCCGGCGTCCAGCCGGGCTTTCCGCTCTCTGGGGCTGCCGGCGCCGGTTGTCCAGCCGGTGCTGGAGGTGGTTTGACCATGTCTCCGTGGCTGGTCATGGCCGGGAAGGGGGGCGTCGGCACCACGACGGTGACCGCGCTTCTCGCCATCGAGGCCGGACTCCAGGGCCTCTCGACATTGGCCGTGGACGGGAGCTTCGGATCGCCCTCCCTCCACCGGTCCTTCGGGATCCTGGACGGCCACGACGGTCTGCCGTCCCTGGAGGACCGGGGCCGCCAGCCGCAGGAGCTTCTCCTGGCGGCGGCCCACAATGTCTGGCTGCTTCCTGCGGGCAATCATGAGGCACGGGATCCGGTATTGGGGCAGGGCGGTCGGGCGGGTGTGTACCGGAGAGCGCGGGCGGTCTTCGGGCAATTCGATCTGGTCCTCGTCGATGCGGGATCGACGCTGGACTCCATCATTCCGGCCGTAGAGCTGGATCCTCTGGGTGCATGTTTGCTCATGGAGCCGGACCGTACCGCGATGGCCGGGGCCTATGCCCTGATGAAGGTGATGGCGGAGCGCTGCCCCACGATGCCTCTCGTGCCCGTATTCAACCGCACCCATCTGGACCAGGCCCAAGACCTCTATAACGCCATGAACGGGGCCACAGTCCGGTTCATGGGTGCCCGCCTGGTGGCCGCGTCGCATCTCCCCAAGCTCCCCGCCCTCGCCTCGGGTGCCCCCACGTCGGCCCAAGGACTGAGCGACGAGGGCGCCGAGGCGGCCCGCCACATTCTGAGCCGGCTCCGACGCCCGGCGCGGGCCTCAGCGTAGCCAATGCCCCCGGAAGACCTCGCCGGGTCGGGCCCGGCAGGTCTTTCCGGTCTTGTCTTCAACCCCGGTTCCGCGAGGACGTGCAGAAGTGTCTATACGTCGCCATAAGAGTTGGTCACGAAACCACTTACGGCGTCGGACAGCTGCCGAATCCGAGACGCCGGCCCACGGTACGCGCCGTGCCATGGTGCTGCGTGACGGATAACCCCCAAACGTAGACCTCGACACAATCGGACGCGCACCTCATGGAATCACCAGAGCTGTGGCAGGCGTACCAGTCAGGCGACGGATCCGCTCGTGACCAACTCCTTCTCCGACACCTTCAACTCGTTCACCACGTGGCCCGGCAACTCATGCGTTCGGGCCACCTGGAGGCCGACTTCGACGATCTGGTCAGTGCCGGCACCATCGGTCTGATCAAGGCGATCGAGAACTTCGACATCTCCCGAGGGCTCGCCTTCAGCACGTTCGCGACCCACAGGATCCGGGGCGCCATCCTGGATGATCTCCGTCGTCGGGATCATGCCCCCAGGTCCATTCGTCGGAAGCAGCGCGAGATCGGGAAGGCCTCGGAGCGGCTTCAGGGAGACCTGGACCGTACGCCGACGGATCAAGAGCTGGCCGACGAGATCGGCATCGGGCTGGGAGAGCTCTGGCGGTGGCAGCGGGAGGCTGAACAGTCCGTTCGCGTCTCCATCAATCGACCACTGGACGCCACGGATGACCGGAGCCCGTCCGCCGAAGAGGTCCTCACCCTCGACGACCCCTTCGCCAGCGACGACTTCCTCCTTCGGAAAGAAGAGATCGAGATCCTGAGGGACGAGATCCTCCGCCTGAAGGAGCAGGAGCGGACGGTCCTGGCCCTCTACTACTACGAGGAGCTCAAGCTCCACGAGATCGCGAAGATCCTGGGCGTTACCGAGTCCCGGATTTCCCAGATCCGCTCGGCGGCCGTACGGACGCTCCGCTCGCGTCTCGCATCGATGCGGGAAGGGATCGAGTCGTGAGACGAATACCTGCCCTGGCGTTGCTCGCGATCTTCGGGAGCCTCGGTGGCCTCGGTGGCCTCGAGGCCCAGCTGACGACCCCCGTCGGCCCTCCGGCGGTGTCCGGTCCGGGTGCGGCGGTCCATGAGATCCAGCCTCTGTTTCCATCGGAGTTCGTGGCCCGTCAGATTCGCGCCGCCTTGGCGGATCCACGGAATCAGGCGCACCTGACAGCCGTCGAGGAGGTGCTGGCGGCCCGGGGCAGTGAGCTCCGGGAGATGGCCACTCCCCCGGACGTGGTGGACGCCCCGGCAGAGCAGACATCCACCGTCGTGTCCGGTTCGCAGAGGGGCGGGGCAACCCCCGAGACGCCTGGGCCGGAGGCCGCGAGGGCTACGTTGGGCCAAGGGGGTTCGACCTCTCAGGAAGCGTCCGGATCGGATGCGAGCCAGGGTCTCACGGGGGTCGCGTCCTGGCTCGGGATCCGCCTTTCGCAATCCAGGGTCGTCGCCCTCGAGGCGGCGCAGGTCGTCCGCGGGCGACTGGCGGCTCTGGCCGGTACGGTCCCCGCTTCCTGGGTCCCCTGGGCGATCCTGGTCCTCGCGCTCGCCGCGCTGATCCTGGCCTCGGCCCTGATCCGCGGGCGGAAGCCGGAAGACCGCTCCCTCAAGGCGGCCCGCAAACTGACCCGCCGAGGCTTCGGTCCGGCCGAAGTGGCCCGACGCACGGGCTTGTCCCGGGACGTGATCCGGGTCATCGAGGCCCGGCGAAAGCCCGGGGAGGTGGCGTGATGCCCGATCCTGTCCGTACCGCAGCCCAGGGCCTCCGCTACTGGGAACACCGGCAGCAGGCCGTGGCCAACAATCTGGCCAACGTGGCCACCGCCGGGTTCAAGGGTGAGCAGATCTTCGCGCATCTGGTCGCCGGTCCGGGTCCTACGGCGTCGGGAGGAACCGACCTGAGCGAGGGTGCCCGGGAGGAAACGGGGAGACCATTGGACCTGGCCCTCGAAGGTGATGGCTATTTCGTCGTGCGAACGGAAGCCGGAGACCGGTATACGCGAAACGGCGCCTTCTCCCTCGACGCATCGGGCGTCGTCGTGGATCAGGGCGGCAACGCGGTTCTGGGCTCCGACGGCCAGCCCATCCTTCTCCCCCCCGGGGCGATCGAGATTCGCTCCGATGGCGAGGTTCTCGTGGACGGGGCGCCTCTCGGGCGCCTCAGGGTGGACGCCTCGAAGGCCGGGGAGAGGCTGGCCCGGGAAGGGGGAGTCTATTTCGTGCCTCCACCGGGCGATCCGGTGTCGGCCAGAGAAGGGATTCGAGTCCACCAGGGCCAGTTGGAGGAGAGCAACGTGAACTCCATCTCTGGGATGGTGGACATGATCACCATCCAGCGTAACCACGCAGCGCTTCAACGAACGCTGACCGTCGCCGACGGCATCGACGGCCGCGCGGCAAACGATATCGCCCGCGTCGAGTAACGCACGCGGCAAACACGCAATAGCGAAGGAAGGCAGTCCGATGGATCCGTCAATGCGAGCTTCGGCTTCGGGCATGATGGCGCAGCAGACCCGCGTCGAAGTGATCTCCAACAACCTGGCCAACGTCAGCACGACGGGCTTCAAACGCAGTCGGCCCCACTTCGAGGACCTGCTATACCAGACGGTCCAGGAAGCCCAACTGGTGCAAGGCGAGGATGCTGGGAGTGTGCAATCGATTCAAGTGGGGCGCGGGACCCGTTTGGCCGCGGTGCAACGAACCGGCGAGCAGGGGTCTCTCGAGCCCACCGGGCGCCCCATGGACATGGCGGTGGAGGGGCCCGGATTCTTCCAGGTCCAACTCCCCGACGGCGGGATTGCCTACACTCGCGACGGGAGCTTCGGCCTCTCCGATGAGGGCGTCATCGTCACCCACGGAGGCTATACCGTGGTACCCGGTGTCTCGATTCCCATCGATGCTCAAGAGGTCGGGATCTCCCGTACCGGCATCGTGTCCGTCCGCATCGGCGACACGGCGGTCGAGGTCGGCCGGGTCGAGCTGGCCCGCTTCACCAATGCACCCGGCCTCGAAGCGATGGGCGAGAATCTGCTCCGCGAAACGGCGGCCTCCGGCTCACCGATTGTCGGCTTTCCTCAGGACGACGGCTTCGGCCGACTGGTCCAGGGGTCCCTGGAGGGAAGCAACGTGGAAATCGTCCAGGAAATGGTGGACATGATTACCGCGCTCCGGGCCTACGAGATCAATTCGAAGGCCCTCCAAACCAGTGAGCAGATGGCTGAGACGGCCAACAATCTGATCCGCTGAATGTGGTCTTCTCCCATCTGGCCCGTCGCTCTCACGCTGGTCCTGACCCTCGGTCTCTCGAGTGCCGAGTCGGGTCCGGTCCTCTTTGGCAAGGATGACGATCTGATGTCGACTGAACTCACACGCGTCCAGGACCCCGCAACGCAGGGACGCGGGCGCCTGCTCTTTGGTCTGCTCCCTGGCGGGCGGCCCTCCGTAGCGATCAACGCCGATACGACCGAAGTTCCGGTTTCCCCCCGCGTGGCCCGTGATGTCCAGTGGGAGGTCGCCCGCCGGTGGGGTGTCGATCCGGACCGGATCCATCTCGAATTCGGCCTGGCGTCGGGGAACGTCCCCGAGCGCGTGGCCTCGATCCGGTTGCTCGGAACGGGCACGAAGGGCCATTGGGTCGCCCTTCTTTCCCCGACTGACCCCACGGTGTCGCCGAGCAGAGTGCGTGTTCGGGCGGGTGTGGAACGATTCCAGCCCGTGGCGACCAGGGACCTGTCCCGTGGCGAAATCCTTTCGGACGGTGACATCGGACGGGATGTGACCGTCGTGTGGGGAGCGCCCCGGTCGGAGTTCGACGACGTCGACGTAGGATGGGTCGTACGTCGGCCCATCAGCGCGGGGGAAGCCTTGACCAGCCCGGCCGTGGCGGCACCGGATGCGGTGACGTCCGGAGAGCCGATCGAAGTACTATGGCGAAGGGGTGCCGTGTCGGTAAGCCTGGCCGGGGTTGCCCTGGGGTCGGGCCCCGTGGGGGCCGAGGTGAGGGTCAGAACCGAATCGGGCCGCGAGCTCCGCGGCGTCGCTCAGAGCGGCGGGGTGGTAGTGGTGGGAAGTCCCGTCCGGAAGGAGCGCTGACCCGTGCGACCGATTTCTCCTCCATGGCTCCTTCTCGGTGGGGCTCTTGCCGCGACGTTGATGGCCAGCGCCCTGTCCGGACAAGTGCCGCCGCCTCCACAGCAGCCCACTGCGGGTCCTCCCGTTCGGCAATCGTGGGTCTCCGATCGACGGGCACTCGTGGTCGGCCAGATCGTCACGATTCTCATCGATGAGCAGACGTTGGCCAGTGCCGACAAGGAGCAGACCGCCGTGCGCGACCGGTCCCGGGACGTAGGCGTCGCGTTGAACGGTTCAGGAGGCGGGCTCAGAACCGATAACGACGTATCCGACCGGCAACGGGGCGAATCGTCGAGACGAGAACGCTTTGTCGCTGAAATCACGGCGAGGGTCGCTGAAATCGGACCGGGCGACGCCCTTCGCATCGAAGGCCTGAAGCGCGTGCAGATCGACGATCACGAACAAGCTGTCACCATACGCGGATGGATCAGAAGCTCCGACATCTCCCCCCGCAACACCGTCGAGTCCTGGCGCATCGCGGATGCGGAGATCCTGTACGATTCCAACGACGAGTTGGGGAAGGCCGGGGGCTTCTGGTCCAAGCTCCTCGACCTGATCATTCCATGAGAGCTTCCCTGTTTTTCGTCGTTCTCCTCGGGCTGACTCCCCATCCGGCCGAGACCCAAACGGTGCGCATCAGGGATCTCACGGTCGCCGAGGCGGACATCCCGGTCCGCCTCCAGGGATTCGGCCTGGTGGTCGGTCTCGACGGAACGGGAGACCGGGTTATCGGTGGCTTCAGTGCCGGGCATACGGTGCGCTCGGTCGCCAACCTGCTTCGGAACTTCGGTGTCGAAGTGCCGGAGAATCTGCTGCGGACGAGGAACGTGGCGGCGGTGCTCGTCAACGCCGAAGTCTCGCCCTACCTGCGTCCCGGGGGTCGGTTTCAGATCCAGGTGGCTTCCCTCGGGGATGCCGTCTCCCTCCGCGGCGGCATGCTTTGGATGACCCCGTTGATCTCCGATCTCGGGGCGGTGCCGGTGGCCACCGCCCAGGGCATGGTGTTCATGAGCGACGGATCCCTGGCTCCAGGGACGGCGCGTACCGTCGAGACCTCCGCCTCGGTGCCCGACGGCGGCTTGCTGGAGCA
>JAHEKK010000099.1 GCA_024638395.1 Gemmatimonadota bacterium
AAAGCGCAGAACCCGTTTCCGTGTCCGGCACCAAACGAGTGGAGCTCCGAGCCTGGCGGGTGGCCGACATCGTTGCGGCCCTCAAAGGGGCCGGCTTCACGATTACCCTTCACGGAGACATGGCGGGCGGGGCTTTCGATTCGTCGACCTCCCCCGATCTCGTGGTCCTCGCCACTCGCCAGAGCCCGTGAGCCATCAACGCATTTCGTCACGAGAGGGGATGGCAGCCGTTGCCCGGGTGCGCGACGCCCTGGCGAGGCTCCCTGAACTCGTCGAGCGCGTGGACAAGTTCGGCCACACGACGTTTCGGGTCCGCGACAAGCCCCTTGTCTTCATGGGTGAGGACGACACGGGGTTGTGGCTTTCCGTGAAGGGCGACTTGTATACGCAGGAGTTCCTTCTCCGGCGGGACTGCTTTGAGAAGACACCCTACATAGGCCACCATGGGTGGACCTCGGTGCGTTGGGATCGAATCCCCGATTGGGAGGAAATGGTGGAATTGATGAAACAGGCCTATCGACTCGTCGCCCCCGCGCGGCTCAAGAAGCTGCTGGCCGATGGCGAGTGATACGAGGAGCCTGGCCCGGCCCGACGGCTCAGAGGTGCTCTGGGAAGCGGGCTTCGATCCGAGGGTTCGCACCTACTGGCTCCTATCCGGGGCCATGATCCTGACCGTGACCCTCGTCGGGATTCCCCTTTTGCCCTTCTGGTTCCTCGTGGGGCACTACTTCACGGCCCGGTATCTGAGTCACATGCGGTGCCGACTCACGCCGAAGACGCTCGAGGTCGCCAAGGGAATGTTCGTCCGCGTCGAGAAGACGGTTCCTCTCGACAAGATCACGGACGTGGGACTGGTCCACGGTCCCATCATGAGGCACTTCGACCTGCAGGCCCTTTCGGTGGAGACCGCGGGCCAATCGTCCGCCGGTGCGCTCGTGAAGCTCATCGGAATCGAGGACACGGAAGGGTTCAGAGCTGCGGTGCTGGCCCAGCGGGACAAGGTGGTCAGAAGCATGGAGGGGGGATCGGCCCAGCCATCTGCGCTTCCGTCGGGAGAGCCGGTGCTGGATCCCCAGGTCCTGGTCGAGATTCGCGACACACTCCAAAGGATGGAGGGCAAGATGGGCGGCAGCGGTTGAGGTTGTGGATCGACGGTGACGCCATGCCCCGGGGGGTCAAGGACATCATCTTCAAGGCGGCCAAGCGACTCGATCTCGATGCCCTGCTCGTGGCCAACCGCCGCCTCGGGACGCCCGTGAGCAACGAACGGGTGCGGGCGGTCACAGTGCCTGGGGGCCCGGACGCCGCGGACGACTACATCGCCGAGAACGCCGAACCGGGAGACCTGGCCATTACCGCCGACATCCCCCTGGCCGCGCGCCTGGTGGAGAAGGGGGTCGTCGCCATCGACCCGCGGGGGCAGGAGTATACGGAGTCCACGATCGGAGAGCGTCTCTCGATCCGCGACTTCATGGACCAGCTCCGGTCCACTGGTGTGGAGACCGGAGGCCCCAAGCCCTACTCGGAGACGGACAAGCGAGCCTTTGCCGATGCCTTCGATCGCACCCTGACGAGGATGCTTCGGGATCAGGAATGACCGGGGATCGGGAACTCCGTACCCTCAGGCTTCGCCTGAGCCCCTTCCACGTCGACGACGCCGAGGAGCTCCTGGTCCTCTTCAAGAACGAGCAGGTACGTCACTATCTCCTGGACGGCCGCGTCGTAAACGAGTCCTGGGTGGACCGGGAGATCGAGGAGAGCGTTGCGCGCTTCCGGTCGGGATCCGCCGGACTTTGGACGATCAGGGTCGAGGGAGCCGGCACCCTCGTCGGGTTCGCCGGCTTCCGGCCCTTCTTCGACCCCCCCGAGCTGCAACTCCTCTACGGTATCCATCCGGATCATTGGGGGCGGGGACTGGCCACGGAGGCGGCTCGCGCCGTGACCCGGTTCGCCTTTGAGACCTGTGGATTCTCCGTCGTCAGGGCGGCTACGGACACGCCGAACCGAGCGTCGGCGAGGGTGATGGAGCGCCTCGGCATGACCTTCGTGAGGACCACCGACGAGGGGGCGTGGGGCGGCACGCTCCACTACCACCTCACGAAACGGACTTGGAAGCAGTCAGGCTCTCTTCGCGACGATGATGGTTGAAGGTGCGGCCCTCCAGGTGCACCGGGCCGTGAATCCTACCTCCGCGAGCAATTCCAGCTCGGTTTCGACGGGGTAGTACGTGTCCTCCTCCGCCCACAGGGCGAAGTTGTCCCACGCTTGAGCTTCGGGGATTCCCTGGTCGACGTTGTGATCGATCCACGCTCGGTACTCCGCGTCCCGCTCCGGACCCTCAGCCGGCATCATGACGTCGGCGCTGACGAAGACGCCTTCCGGACGGAGAGCTGAATGGATCCGGGTGTACAGGGCCTTCTTGTCCGCGAGGTCAGGCACGTGATGTAGGGAGAGCGACGCGCACGCGGCGTCGCACGGTGGGAGCGGATCGGCGTACGAAGCCAGGGTGAACCGGACTCGCTCACGCATTCCCGTGATCCGGGTTCGAGCTTGCTCCAGCATCTCCGGATCCACGTCGAGAAGCTCCACCATTCCTACCGAGTCGTGCTTTAATAGCGCCTCGGAAAGAGCGCCCGTGCCGGCACCGAGGTCGACCACGTGGGCGGGCGCCACGGCGGCGATGGCGGACGCCGCCCGAGCGATCATGTCGTCGTATCCCCGTATGTACTGACGAATCGTCCGGTCGTACGCGGAGATCTGGATATCCAGGTGTCTACGAACACTGTGTGCCAAGTGTCTTCTCCGGGGTGTGCACCATCTGAGGCTCGTCGTAGTATACGGCACGACACCAAACGTGGAGTGGGAAAATGGTCGGGAAAACGGCATTTGGCAGGCACGTGGCTTCGGCCATCGCTCTTCTCACCTTTAGCGGGCCTCTGCTGGGCCAGCAGCGCCCGCTGGATCATGACGACGTCCTCCACTGGAACGAGATTGACGATCCCACGCTTTCGCCGGATGGGGCGTGGATCGCCTACGTGTTGTCGGCGATGGAGGGGGATCCGGAGCTGACCATCCGGCCGTCCGGAGCCGAGGGGCCGGCGTTTTCGATCCGAGGATCGGACCCTGTCTTCACCGATGATTCCCGTTTCGTGGTCTTCCGGATTCCCGCACCGGAGAGCGTCGCCGATTCCCTCAAGAAGGAGGGAAAGAAGGCGGACGACCTGCCCAAGGACACGCTGGCGGTGGCCGACCTCACTGCGCTCTTCGGCCCAGCCGACATCAATCCCTCGGCGGTGAGCCGTCACGGACCCGTGCTCGATCTCAAGGTGCCCGAAGCCGGAAGTTGGGTCGCCTACCGCGTCCCGGAGGCCGACGACGAGGAGAATGAAGGCGAAGCGGAAGGACCTGGGGAAGCCGGCGGGGGTGAGGGTGAAATCCGGTCCGAGGGTGAGGAGCCTGAAGAGAAGGACCCCGGCTCGACGCTGATCCTGCATCCCCTGGGGGGCGGTGAAGCGGAAACCCACGATTGGGTTACCGAGTACGCCTTCTCGAAAGACGGGCGCGTCCTGGCCTACGTCACGTCCACGGAGGATGGCTCGGGGGACGGCGCCTACCTGGTCCGGCCAGGGTCGCCCGACCGCGTCGCCCTGCTCGAGGGTGCCGGGCACTACAAGGGGTTGGCCGTGGCTGGGGACGGAAGCCAGGCGGCCTTTCTCTCGGACGCTGGAGACTATGGCGAGGACCAGCCGGAATTCCGGCTGTACCATGCGGCAGGGACAGGGCCGGCCGCCGTAGTCGCATCGGCGGAGACCGGGGGGATGCCGGAAGGCTGGTGGGTGAGCGAGCACGGATCGATCTCGTTTTCCGAGGAAGGCAGCCGCATTCACCTGGGCACGGCGCCGCGCCCCGAGCCGGAGGTGGAGGACGATACCCTCGAAGAAGACGAGGTGCGCCTCGACGTCTGGAACTGGAAGGACCCCTATCTGCAGCCCATGCAACTGGTGCAGCTGGAGGAGGAGCGAAAGCGTACGTACGGCGCCGTGGTCCATGTGGACGGGATGCGCTTCGTCCAGCTCGCCACGCCGGAGGTCCCCACCCTTCGGTTCGCCAGCGAAGCGGAGGGGCGGTACGTCCTCGGCGTCACCGACGTGCCCCACCGACAGCTTCTCTCCTGGGACGGCCGCTACAACGACCTCTATTCCATCGATATGGAGAGCGGCCAACAACGCCTCGTGGCCGAGAAGGTGAAAGGGTTCTCGGGCGGGGATATCTCCCCGGGTGGGACGTACGCCTCCTGGTGGGACGGAGAAGCCCGTCAGTGGAAGGTGGCCGACCTTTCCGACGGCTCGACGATGATTGCCAGCGCCGACGTACCCCACCCCGTCTGGTACGAGCTGGATGATCATCCCGACCTGCCGCCCTCTTACGGGTCGGCTGGATGGACGGAAGAGGACCGGGCGTTCCTCTTCTACGACAAGTACGACGTGTGGCGATTCGAGCCCGCCTCCGGCGAGTCCATCAACCTCACCGAAGGGGTGGGCCGGGCCACGGGGGTTCGCTACACCTACGCCGACACGGAGCCGGAGTTGGACTTCGTGCCCCCGGGTGAAGTGACCCTCTCGTCCTTCAGCGTTCTGGGGAAGGAAAGAGGCTTCGCCCGAGGCTCGACCGAGAGGGCCCAGGCTCCACGGAACGTGATCACGGCAGAGAAACAGTTCCGCATCCGTGAGAAGGCGGAGCACGCCGACCGTTGGCTCGTGACACGCGAGGACTTCCGGGAGTTCCCGGACCTCTGGGTGACCGACGGCTCGATCACGGACATGGCCCGGCGGTCCGACGCAAATCCCCAGCAGGCGGAATTCACCTGGGGAGATGCCGAGCTGGTGGAGTGGGTGTCCAATGACGGGTTGCCGCTTCAGGGCATGTTGTTCAAGCCGGACGGGTTCGACCCCGGGGAGAAGCATCCGATGATGGTCTACTTCTACGAGCGGATGTCGGACGGGCTCTACAGCTACCGCTCTCCGCGGCCGGGTGGCTCCTCTATCTCCGTACCGTTCTACGTCAGCCGTGGATATGTCGTGTTCATCCCCGACATCCCGTACGAGATCGGGTATCCGGGTGAGAGCGCTTTGGATGCCGTCGTGCCGGGGGTCTTGAGTCTCACGGCGCAGGGCTTCGTCGACGAGGCCAAGATCGGCGTCCAGGGTCATTCCTGGGGTGGATATCAGATCGCCTACATGATCACCAAGACCAATCTGTTCGCTGCGGCGGAAGCCGGGGCTCCGGTGAGTAACATGACGAGCGCATACGGGGGCATCCGTTGGCAGACGGGGATGAGCCGGATGTTCCAATACGAGCGAACGCAAAGCCGCATCGGGGGCACCCTCTGGGAATCCACAAACGAGTACCTCCACAACTCACCGCTCTTCTACGCCGACAAGATCCAGACGCCCCTGCTCATGATGCACAACGACGAAGACGGCGCAGTTCCCTGGTATCAGGGGATCGAGATGTTCGTGGCCATGAGGAGGCTTCAGAAGCCCGTCTGGATGCTGAACTACAACGGTGAGGCCCATGGTCTCCGCCGGGAGGCAAACCGGAAGGACTGGGCCGTTCGGATGCAGCAGTTCTTCGACCACTACCTCAAGGATGCGCCGGCTCCGGTGTGGCTGGAGGAGGGCGTTCCCGCGATCGAGAAGGGAAAGAAGCCGGGCACGCGTATCGCGGCGCCGGTGTCGTAAGCGGACCGCGTCAGCCCCGGGGGCCTCAGGCTTTCGGGGTATCTGGCCTGGTCGGGTCGATCCGAATGCGGAGTCGCAACGCTTTGAGCCCCGAGATGCCCGGAAGATCCTCTACGTCGACCACCTCCGGGCCGGGGTCGACGTGTCCGCCAGCGACCAGATAGTCGGCATACCGATCGTACTCTGCGGCCTCCGCGTCCGTGGCATACACGACCGTCACGGTGCCGGGCTGGGTAATCCGATCATCCGTACGACGCACACGCGCCTTGTCCAGTCGTTTCTTGAGCATCTCGAACCGGACGCCCGTGGGCCCGTCCACGTCGAAGCGCTTCTCATCCGTACGGAATCGAAGGGCTATCGTGGCGTGTTGTACGACGATGAGCTGCGTGATATCCAGGGGGTGGGCCAGGGACTGGTTCAGCTTGTCCACTCCCACGGCGATCTCACACGCCACCATGAGCTGACGCAACCGTAGGTTCTGGACATATGCCGGGTCGAACACCTTCGTCGGTGCGATACTCTGCCCGATATACATGGAGTGCTCGACACCGTCTGTTTCCGTGTGCTCGAAGTAGTGGGGGAACAGCTTCTGAAGCCCGGCTTGCTCCCGGCGGAGTGCCGCGATGATCAGACGGTTGATTTGCCTGCGCCCGGACTCATATGCCGCGGCACGGGAGTCGTCGCGGCTCCGGGTCTCCAGCCGGTAGCTCTCGATCACCGGGCGCAACCCGTCCCGTCCCTCGATCATCGCGTCCAGGAGCGGCTCGACCTCCCCCGTCAGGAACCGGGCGGCTCCGCTCTCGTCGGCCGCCGACCAGGAGGCCTCGTAGCGTTCGATCCGGCTGGACACCCGACTCTCCATTTCGTCGATGATGGTGAGGGGGATCTCCGACCGGACCGTGCGCAGCGCGCGTTGAGCTGCCCGAAGCCGCTCGATGGCGTCCCGTCGGGCCGCCTCGTTTCGTTGGCGGGTGGATCCCCGGATATCCGCACTTCCGTACAAGGGATGTAGATCCTCGAAGGTCACGGGCACGGGCTCGGGCGACCCGGCGCCCATTTCGAGCATCTCGATCGCGGCTTCTCGGAACCGCCACTGGACGCTGGGATGGATGGCCGTATAGGCCTGCTGGATCGTCGACTCCACCCGGGTCTCGAAGCGTTCGAGATTCTGGAAGACCGCCAGCGCCAACACGGGCTCGATGCGCTGCACTTTGAGCATCGTCGACGCGTCCACCGCTTGAGGCCTGGGAGAGGTCAACTCGAAGATGCCGACGATCCGGTCGTCGTAACGAAGAGGCTGCAGAAAGAGGCTGCGGACGTCCATGGCGAGCAGCAGCTCACGAAGAGGTTGCTCGATTTCCGCGTCGTCCACGTCACGAACCATGACGCACTGCCCGTTGCCCAGAGCCTGTCCGTAGAGGGAGTTGCGCCAATCCAGGGCCCGGCGTCTCAACGCCTCGCGGATGACCAGGCTGTTCCAGATCCGTCGGTCAGACACGACGTTCATCTCGCCGTCCGCCTGCAGCGAAGCGAGCCCCATCCGGAGTTCGCCACTCCCGAACAGATTGCGCACTTCGCCTTCGAGTACGTCGAAGGTGTCCTCCGTCAGGTTGGCATCGCTGGTGAGTACCGAGTGGGCAATGGAGGCCGTGGCTGTCTCGTCGGTGACGTCGGTGAGGGAGATGACCGAGACCCCCACGAATCGGAAGTGGCTCGGGGGCAACTTCCTCATCCATAGGCTCAGATCATGTCCGCTACCCAGGAGCTCCTCGATGTCCTCAGGACGAAGCCTGGGGAGCTCGCCTGTCGCCTCGACATCGACGAATCTCGAATTGGCCTTGATCTTGAAGTAGCGGGACAGGCCCGAATCCTGGCTGGGGACTACGAAGACCAGGGGCTGCTCCAGCCGGAGGTCGGCCGCGAAGAAGCGACGGAGGATCGCCTTGTAGGCGTACAGCGTGCGAATGTACCCGTCATGCTGATTGATGACGTCGAGGGCGCTCTCGGCGAAGGCGCCCAGAACCCGGTCGTAGTTCGCGGTCCGGGCCACGGTCAGGCCACCGAAGGGCCCCGACAGGACCTTGGCCTCGTTGGTCCAGTCCGATGAGGGGAAGAGCGGCCGAATCAAGCGTGCGATCAGATCCGCGTGACGCTCGAGAACGGAAGCATCCTCGATGCGTTCGGATAGTGCCGGCGCTTCGCGGAGGTCTCGCTCGATCTGCGCCCAGGAAGAGGCATAGGCGGCGGGGTCGCTGGCAGCCAGTCTCTGCCACTTCTCGACGATTCCGGCAAACGAGAGCGCCCGCTCGAACGGAAATCGTTGCCCTGCAGCCGTGCGACCATCGCCCGCGAACAGGCTGTGCCACTCGAAGGTGTTCGGTTCGCCTCCCAGGGTGGGAGAGGTCACGGCATCCGGTCGCCGTTCCGCGGTCTCCAACTAGTGACTCGGTCCCTGGTCATCGGCGGACGGTCCGTACACCGCCGGGACCCGGCTTCCCATGGGGCGCAGGTAGGTCGTTAGCTGGCCGCGATGGTGGACGGAGTCGAGGAAGAACATCCATGCGATTTGTTGGCGCGGGGCTTCCATCACCAGGTGATCCCCCGCGAAGAACTGCGCTGGAGCGTTCCAGCCGTCTTCGTCCATGTCGTCGAGCTTTTCGATCACCTGAGAAAGCGAATCGTCGAACTGGGTGACGGCGGACTCGAGAGTATCGAACGGGACCTGATTGCGGTGATGTATGGTTCCTTCGTCCAGCAGTTCGATGAGATCGAGGTTGTGGCCAATGAGGTGCTCGATCAGGCTCCGCGCGGTTCGGGCCTTGGGGTCGGCCCGATAGTCGGCCCCGTCTTCCGGAACCGCTGCGAGAACGTTCCCGAACAGGGGCCGTTCGTACTGGAGGATGCTCTTCAGAAACGCCGGTGTGCTCATGGGACAACTCCACGGCTTGTGGGGTGACTCTTGGCAGGCCTCGGACCGGACCTTCCGGACACGTCTCACGACTACCTTCCTGGCGCGGTACCTATTTGGGCGACGCCGGAGGGGCAGGTGTGGTGGGGGACTTTAGGGCGCGACCCCGGACCCGTAAAGTGAGGCTTGTCGAGAGGGCCCCCGGGGGACGGAGGATCAGGTGAGTTCGCCCTGGGTGGCGGGGCCGCGACCAGGTGGAGACGGGGGTCGACGCAAGCCGAGGCCGACGGTCTCACAGCAAGGAGGGGCGCTTGGCGAGAGACGCAGCATTCCGACGGGACCGGGACCGAGGATCGCCGTCGCTGAT
>JAHEKK010000100.1 GCA_024638395.1 Gemmatimonadota bacterium
GACATGGATCGCCATTCGCGTTCCTTCTTCGTCTTCCCAGGTGGCCGAGTCACGAAGGACCTCGAACCCGAGGGCCGGCCTCCATGTATCCTGGCCGACCTGACGAACCATCGGGGCCGACCGGCTGGCCCGAGCCCGGAGCTCAGCCAGGGCGATGGCGCTCCGGTCCTGAGCCGGGTCCACCTCGAAAGTCCTGCATGCCCCGCAGATGGAAGAAGCGAGGATGAGCACCGTCAGGCGCTGGAGCAGCGTCCTTTTCGAGTCGCGTTGGATCGGGCTGGAGGTGGTAACCATGGGAGACGTCCGAGCCGGGGTAATGTCACGAACCATAGGGGCGTCTGCGCGGGGCAACCATCGGGGGGTGGGGGTCGGTCGTGTCAGGAGTTCCCCCGCGACGCGTACAGAGGCGACTTCCGGACAGGTTGATAGCGATCCGCCGACAGAGGAGGTCGACGTTTGCGTGGAGATTCCCATGGAGGTCACATGGTCGGCGTACCCCTTCCGGCGGTGGTTGGGGAGGGCGGGTCTCTTGGAGCGAGCACGATGAGATTCGGAATGACCAACGAACTGATCGCCGATGCCATCGAGCGCGTGGGGACACTTCTCGAGGCTCAAGACGCCAACCCCTTCAGGGTTCGTGCGTATCACCGGTGCGCGGAGATTCTCCGTGACCACGAGCTTCCCGTAACGGATCTGCTCGGGGCCGAGGGTCCGGCGGCGCTCGAGCGGATTCCCGGCATTGGCCCCAGCCTCGCCTCTGCCGTCGAGGAGCTGGCTCATACCGGCCGGTTGGGCCTCCTCGACCGCTTGGAGGGCCAGGTATCCCCGGAGGACCTCTTCACCACGATCCCGGGGATCGGAGAAGGCCTGGCACACCGGATCCATGAAGATCTCGGGATTGAAACCCTGGAAGATCTGGAACAGGCGGCGGCCGACGGTACCCTCGAGTCCGTCCGCGGCATCGGACCGCGCCGGCGACGCGCTATTCGGGACATCCTCGCTGTTCGACTCGGCCGGGCTGCCCGCCGCCGCCGCCGCCGCCGACAGGTTCTCAGCAGGTCGAGAGGACACGAAGGGCCCCCGGTCTTCGTACCACCGGTGGAAGCGATACTGGCGGTGGACGAGGAGTATCGGCGGGGCGCGGCGGCTGGGACCCTTCGACGAATTCGCCCCAAGCGCTTCAATCCGGCAGGAAAGGCCTGGCTCCCGGTCTATCACACGGAACGTCAGGGCTGGTGGTTCACCCTTCTCTTCTCCAACACAAGCCGCGCTCATGAGCTGGGCCGAACGAGAGACTGGGTAGTGGTCTTCTACGAGAAGGACGGCCACGAGGATCAGGCCACCGTTGTGACGGAGTACCGGGGAGAGTTGGCGGGCCGCCGCGTGATCCGAGGCCGTGAGGGGGAATGCTACGATCACTACTATCCCCTGCAGACCGGCGTGGGCGCTTCCCCCCGGTAGGATGCCGGCCCGTGGCCGAGAAGGCCCGGCCCGGCCGTTGGGTCCCCGGCCTGCTTCCCGCTCTCGCCGGGGCGGCCCCCGCCGGGTACTCTCTCCGACATGGCTTCTCCATCCTATGACCTGGGACAAGTCCGCGCCGAGATCCCGATCCTCCAGACTCACGTCCCGCTCAACAACTGCTCGCAGGCCCCCCAATGCCTCCGCACCCGCGCGGCCGCGGAGACCTATCTCGCCTCGTGGAACGAAGCAGGCATGGATTGGGACACGTGGATCGCCGAAACCGAGGCCGCTCGCGGCGAGTTTGCGGCCCTCATCTCGGTCGATCCGGATGACGTTGCCGTCGCCACCTCGGTGTCGCAGGCCACGGCGAGCGTAGCGAGCGGTCTCGACTACGCCGGTGACCGGCGCCGGGTCGTGGCCAGTGGCGCCGAGTTCCCCACCGTGGGTCACGTTTGGCTGGCGCAAGAGCGGTTCGGGGCGCAGGTCGAGTGGGTGCCCGTCCGCGACGGCCGGGTAGAGCTGGGTGACTACGAAGACGCCATCGACGAACGAACCCTGATCGTGTCGGCATGCCGGGGCTACTACCAGACCGGCTTCAAGCAGGACATAGGAGAGATCGCCCGGATCGCGCACGATGCCGGGGCACTGCTTTACGTCGACGCGTATCAGACCCTGGGGTCGGAGCCCTTCGATGCTCCGGCCAGTGGTGCCGATTTCGTTGCCTCCGGCAATCTGAAGTTCCTCATGGGGATCCCGGGCATTGCGTTCCTCTGGGTCCGTCCGGGCCTGGCCGACGGTCTTCGACCCGCGGTGACGGGATGGTTCGGACGGGAAGACCCCTACGCGTTCGACGCCACGCGCCTCGATTGGGGAAAGGGAGCGCGGAGGCTGGACCTGGGCACGCCACCCATCCTCGAGGCGTACGTGGCACGCGCAGGGATGAGGTGGCTCCGGGAGCTCGGGTTGGAGGCCATTGGCGCATGGACGTCGCTGCTTGGCCAACGCTGCGTCGATGGAGCCCTCGATCGGGGTCTTCATGTCCTGGGCCCCACCGACTCCGACCGGAAAGCTCCCACCACCGCGATCATCTGCGAGCAGAGCCACGAAGTGGAGCTGGCTCTCAGGTCCGTGAACGTCATCGCCTCCGCCCGGGGGCCCGTAGTTCGGCTGGCCCCTCACTTCTACAACTCCGTGGACGACGTAGACCGGGCTTTGGACGCTCTGGCGGCTGCGGTCCGGAAAGTCGCGTGACCAGCCGGGAGACCTTTGGCTCGCGCCTCGGCCTGTTGGCATCGATGGTCGGGTTGGCCGTTGGACTCGGGAATGTCTGGCGCTTCCCCTACATGGTGGGCCGCTTCGGAGGCGGGGCGTTCATCCTCCTGTATCTCGTCATCGCCGCCTTGGTGGCCGTTCCCGCACTCATGGGAGAGTGGTCCCTGGGCCGTCACACCCGCCGGGGCACGCTGGGTGCCTACGAGCGAGCGGGGATGCCGTGGGGACGTGGGGTGGGATGGTCCCTGATCGTCATCGTTTGGGTCGCCGTCGCCTACTACACGAACGCCATCTGGTGGGTGGTCTTTCATTGGATCAGTCAGATCCTGGCGCCGTTCGGGGTGGCTCTGGACGCCGGGGCGATTCTGCCTCCCGAGTCCGGATTCTCGAGGACCGCCTTCGGCCTTCAGGTCCTTCTCACCACCGCCGTGCTGCTCGTCCAGGCATCGGTGTTGCTTCGGGGCGTGCAAGGCGGGATCGAGAAGGCCTCGAAGGTGCTCACGCCTCTTCTCTTCGGGACGCTCCTCATCGTTGTAATCCGTTCCCTGACGTTGCCGGGCGCAGGTGAGGGCATCCGTTGGCTGTTTGCATTCGACCTGGCAAGCCTGACGCCCACCGTCGCCGCCGCGGCGTTGGGCCAGGTTGTCTTCTCTGTAGGCCTCGGTGGAACTCTCATGGTGACCTACGGTTCCTATCTTGCCGACGAGAGCGACATTCGCACCGATGCCACGCTCACCGTGATGGGCGACACGGGGGCCGGACTCCTGGCCGGTCTTGCCATCTTTCCGGCCGTGTTCGCGTACGGACTCGAGCCGGCCTCGGGGCCGGGACTGCTCTTCGCGACCCTCCCCCGCGTATTCGAGGCCATGCCGGGAGGGTGGATGTTCGGGCTGCTGTTCTTCGCAGGGCTGTCGGGTGCGGCGCTGCTCTCCGGTATTGCGGCCTACGAGGTCCTGGTGGCCGGATTCGTCGATAGCCTCGACTGGACCCGACGGAGGGCGGTGTGGACGGTCTTCGCAGGGTCGCTGATCCTGGCCTTGCCGCCCATGATCAACCTCCGGGTGTTCGTGCCGTGGGACCTGACGTTCGGTTCCGGCGGCCAGACCCTGGGCGCCCTCATTGCGGTCTTGACCGTGGGCTGGGTGATGAGTCGTGCCGCCCTCCTCGAGCAGGTGACCGGGGGCACGGCGTCGCCGACCGATCGGTTCCTGATCTGGTGGCTACGGTGGGTCGTGCCCACGGGCGTCATCGCGGCGTCCGTGTGGTGGTTCTCCAGCGAAGTGCTGGCGGTGGCCGCCCCGGGGTAGTTGTCCCGGAAGCGGCGGCCGCCGTGCTGGCACGAACCTGGATCACCCCATAACCTCGTTCGGCTATGACCGTCTCCTATGACAAATCCAAGGCCGTCTACGAAGGCATCCGTTCGGCAGGTGTCCGGTCCATCTCGGCCCTGCCGGAAACCTGGCTCGGTCTCCTGCTGCAGCGGGCCGAAGACGATCCGGAGATGACCCTCATCCAGGTGGCCAAGGAAGAGGAGGCCATCGGGATCGCCGCAGGCGCCTGGTTCGCGGGGGAGCCCCACGTGCTTCTCATGCAGAACCACGGCTTTCTGGCAGCGATCAACGGCATCGTCTCCTTGGCTCAGCTCTACCACATCCCTCTGTGTATGCTGATCGCTCTTCGGGGACATTGGGGTGAGCCGTATCCCTGGCATACCCGAGGTGGAAACGTCACCGAGGGCGTCCTGCGCGCCCTTCAAATCCCCTTCGAATACGCCCGGGAGCCGGACCGGGTCGCGCAGCAGATCCGCGAGGGCCATACCCTGTCCCGCTCGTCGCTCTGGCCCACGGCGCTGCTCCTCACGCGCGACCTGATGGAGGAGGTGGACTGATGGACGAGGTCCTTCCGATGCTCGACCCCGTCGCCTGATGGAGCGGCGTCAATGCATCGAGCTGATGTACCCCGAGCTCGAAGACAAGGTGGTCGTGACCATCATGGGGGCTTCGGCTCAAGAGCTCTATGACCTGGGGCACAGGGACAACTTTTTCTATCTGCAGCACGCCATGGGGCTGGCCTCTTCGGTCGGTATGGGCCTGGCGCTGCACCGGCCCGACGAGAAAGTGGTCGTGCTCGACGGCGACGGGTCGGTGCTCATGAACCTGGGGACGTTCGCCACCATGGCCCGATACGCACCGAAGAACCTGGTCCAGGTCATCTTCGACAACGGCAGCCTTCTCTCCACCGGTGGATTCGCCTCCCATACCACGAGCGGCGACACCGACCTGGCCGGCATCGCCCGTGCCGCGGGCATTCGGCGCGTGGCTGATACTGATCAGCTCATGCCTTTCGGAGAAGCGATTCTCGAGGCCTTCGAGGAGGATGGGCCCCACGTTGTCGTGGCCCGCGTGAAGGCGGTGGGGCCGGACAACTACGGGATGGACCTCCACCTTCCCGAAAACGCTTTTCGGTTTGCTCGTTACCTGTCGGGCCGCCGCGGCGATTCCTGAACTCAACAAGGAGGGGAAATGTCCTCCCTCGCCCAACTGATCTCCGACCTCGCCTCGGGCGCGGTGCGCGTCGTCGACCTCACCCAGCCCCTGGGTCCCGATACACCGGTGATCGGCTTGCCGGAGATCTTCGCCCCGTCGCCCGGCTTTTCGATGGAGGAGATCAGCCGCTATGACGATGGGGGGCCTGGTTGGTATTGGAACACCATCCGCCTCGGCGAGCACACCGGCACCCATTTCGATGCGCCCGTCCATTGGATCACTGGGAAGGACCTACCGGACAATCGCTGCGACACCATCCCCGCAGGGCGCTTCGTGGGTCCTGGGTGCGTCATCGATGTTTCGGGCGACGCTGCGCGGGACGAGGACTTTCTGCTGACCCCGGCCCGCATCGAAGCGTGGGAGGCCGAGCACGGTCGGATCGCCGCGGGATCGTGGGTGTTCCTACGAACGGACTGGAGCAAGCGGAGGGATCCGGCGGCGTTCCTCAACGTCAGGGAGGATGGACCCCATTCCCCAGGCTTTTCCGCCGACGCGACCCGGCTCCTGATCGACAGGGACGTATTGGGCGTCGGGGTGGAAACCGTGGGTACAGACGCCGGCCAGGCCGGGTCCTTCGACCCGCCCTTCCCCAATCACACGCTCATGCACGGCGCGGGGAAGCTCGGGTTGGCGAGCCTGGCCAATCTGGATCAGCTTCCGGCGACCGGATCCCTCGTCATCGCGGCGCCCCTGAAGATCGTGGACGGCAGTGGGAGTCCGCTCCGGGTGTTGGCGCTGGTCTAGGCAAGCTCTGAGCAGGTCTGGTGGGTCTCTATGGCCCCTCGCGTGGGGACGGCCCCGCCCCTAACGTGAGCCCGCCGCAGCGGATTCCAGCCGCCCCCCTTCGCGTACGGACGGCTCAAAACGTAGGAATGACCCATGAGAAAGCTCGCCCTGCTTTCGTGCGTCGCCGTGGTAGGCGCCGCCCTCTTCACGCCTGCCCACGCCTCCGCCCAGATCAGCGCGAAGCTCATGCGCTGGGCCGACGTGAGTGCCGACCGGATCGCGTTCGTCTACGGCGGCGATATCTGGATCGTCCCCAGGGCCGGCGGCACGGCTATGCAGGTCACGAACTCGCCTGGAGAGGAAGCGTGGCCCCGCTTCAGCCCGGACGGTTCCGAGATCGCGTACTCCGCGAGCTACAACGGGAACACGGACGTATACGTCATGCCCACCAGCGGTGGAGTGCCGACGCGGGTCACCTATCAGTCCCACGGAGACCGAATGGTCGACTGGCACCCGGACGGTGAGCGCCTGCTGTTCGCCTCGGGCCGCGAGAGCGGGCGGCAGTCCTTCAACCAGTTCTACGTCGTCTCGAAACGTGGCGGACTTCCCGAGAAGCTGGCCGTGCCCTACGGCGAGTTGGCGAGCTACTCCCCCGACGGAGCTCGCCTCGCCTACATCACGAAGATCACCGAGAACTACCCCTTCAAGCGGTACCAGGGCGGTCTCTCGTCGGACGTGCTGATCTTCGACCTGAGGACGAACACGGCCGAGAACATCACCGAGAATCCGGTCAACGACGGCAAGCCGCAGTGGCTGGGTGACCGGATCTACTTCGTGTCCGACCAGGGGCCGAACTTCCGGCTCAATCTCTGGGCCCACGACGTGAATACGGGCACGGCGGCGCAGATCACCCAATTCGAGGACTTCGACATCGGGTTCATGTCGGCCGGACCCGATGCGGTCGTGTTCGAGGCAGGCGGGCAGCTGTACCTCATGGATGACGCGACGCAAAGCTACGCGCCCGTGGACGTCGACGTGGTGACCGACCTCTCTGTGGAGATGCCGCGCTCGATAGACGTGAGCGGCAGCATCGGCAACATGACCGCCTCGCCCGGCGGAAAGCGCGTGGTATTCCAGACCCGGGGCGAGCTCTTCAACGTGCCGGTGAAGGAAGGCTTCACAATGAACATGACGCGCTCGAGCGGCGCGTTCGATCGCGATCCGGCCTGGTCGCCCGACGGCGTGCATGTCGCATACTGGAGTGACGCGTCGGGTGAGTACGAGATCCACCTGGCACCCGCGGACGGTGAAGGCGAAGCGCGGCGCCTCACCGACCGTGGCGGCGGGTACGGGTATCAGCTCTACTGGTCGCCGGACGGCGAGAAGATCGCGTTCATCGACCACACCAATGACATCAACGTGGTCGACGTTGCCAGCGGCGACCTCGCGGTGGCAGGCAACAACAACTGGAACGTCGGCCACGGTGCCCGGCAGGGGTACCCGATTTCGTGGTCGCCCGATTCACGGTGGATCACCTTCACGACGGGTGGGGACAACGCCCAGAACGTGATCAACGTGTACGATGTCCAGGCCGGCGCGTCGCATCAGGTGACCAACGGGTTCTACAACGACGACAACCCGGTCTTCAGCGCCGACGGTGAGTACCTGTTTTACGTGACGAACCGCGACATGTCGGCCGCGTACTCGAGCCTGGGAGACGGGACCTGGGTCTATCCGAACTCGGGGCAGCTCGCCGCGATCCCCCTTTCCCCGGATACGAGGTCTCTGCTCCACGCGAGGAATGACGAGGTCCCGGGGAACGGCGACGCTGAGGGCGGCGATGGGCCGGCCGACGACGAGGGCGACGTGGCCGGGGAGGACGCCGACGCCGCAGTACAGATCGATTTCACCGACATGGAATCCCGGCTGGTCGTTCTTCCGCCCGACGCCGGCAACATCGGCAACCTGATGGCGTTCGAAGGGAAGCTCATCTATCGCAGGTTCGCGAATACCGGGTCAGGAGGCGGCCCCCCGCGGCTCATGTTCTACGACCTCGAGAGCCGCGAGGAGGAGACGATCATGGCCAACGTCGCCGCCGTGACGCCGACGGCGGACGGCCAGGCGCTACTCGTGCGCAGCGGTTCCCGCTTCGGCGTGATCCAGCCCCAGCCGGGCCAGGAGATCTCCGACGCGATTCCGACCGACGGCCTGGTCATGGATCTGGTGCCCCGCGAGGAATGGCGGCAGATCTTCACCGACACGTGGCGGCGCCACCGGGACTTCTTCTACGACCCGGATATGCACGGCGTGGACTGGGACGCTCTTGGCGAGCGGTACGGCGCGCTCATCGACGACGCGCGCACGCGCTGGGACGTCACCTATCTGCAGTCGCAGCTGGTGAGTGAGCTGAGCGCAGGACACACGTACAGCAGCCCGGGCGATGTCGAGCGGGTGGCCCCCCTCCTGACCGGGTACCTGGGTATCGACTGGGCGCAGGATTCCAACGGGTACCGTATTGAGCGCATCGTGCGGCCCGCGCCATGGGACACCGAAGTCCGTTCCCCCTTCGACCGTCCGGGAGTGGACGTGGCCGAGGGGGACTACATCCTCGCCGTGAACGGTGCGGCCCTTGACCCTGCCAAGGATCCCTACGCGGCTTTCGAGGGCCTGAGCGGAGAAACAGTGCAGGTGACCGTGAGCAGCACCGGGCGTATGGCCGACGCCGAGCACCACGTCGTCGAGACTCTCACGCAGGGGGAGGAAACCCAGCTGCGCTTCCTCGAGTGGATCGAGAACAATCGCAAGCTCGTCGAGGAGCTGAGCGGCGGCGCGCTTGGCTACATCTACATGGTCAACACGGGCGGGCGGGGGCAGCTCGACCTGGTGCGCATGTTCTATGGTCAGCT
>JAHEKK010000101.1 GCA_024638395.1 Gemmatimonadota bacterium
GAAGCCTGGGGCGCCCTTTTCGACCGGACGGCCGAGGGACGCATTCTGCAGCGGAACTTCGGTGGGCACGCCTATCCGCGTCTGGCCCACGTGGGCGACCGGACCGGGCTCGAGATGATCCGAACGCTCCAGGACCACGGCATTCATCAGGGGATGACCGTCCACATGGAGGTCACGGTCACCACGCTGTTCAAGGACGGTGAGCGGGTGTCCGGTGCGTTCGGGTACGATCGGGACCAGGGGCGGTTCATGGTGTTCAGAGCCGGCGCGGTGATCGTCGCCACCGGGGGACTCGGCAAGGCCTACAAGATCACGTCCAACTCCTGGGAATGCACCGGAGACGGAATCTCCCTGGCGTACCACGCCGGTGCCGAGTTGAAGGACATGGAGTTCATCCAGTTCCACCCGACGGGCATGGTCTGGCCGCCCTCCGTGCGGGGGATCCTCGTGACGGAAGGCGTTCGGGGGGAGGGGGGCATCCTAACGAACCGCGAGGGCAAGCGGTTCATGTTCGACAACATCCCGGAGCTCTACAAAGAGCAAGTCGCGGACAACCCCGACGAAGGCTGGCGGTACGTCCAGGGCGACCGTGACGCCCGGCGTCCTCCTGAGCTGCTGACCCGGGATCACGTGGCGCGGATGATCCTGAAAGAGGTGCGCGAAGGACGCGGCAGCCCCCACGGGGGGGCCTTCTTGAACATCGCATGGATCAAGGACCAGGTGCCGGGGGGGGCGGAGCACATCAAGCGGAAGCTCCCTTCGATGTACCACCAGTTCAAGCAGTTGGCTGACCTGGACATCACCGAGGAGCCCATGGAGGTCGGGCCTACGACCCACTACGCGATGGGAGGCGTCCGAGTCGAGTCCGACAGTCAGATGACCACGGTGCCCGGCCTCTTCGCGGCGGGGGAATGCGCGACCGGGTTGCACGGGGCAAACCGACTGGGTGGTAATTCGCTGTCGGATCTGGTGGTGTTCGGACAACGGGCCGGCGAATTCGCCGCGGCGTACGTGGACGAGCACGGGATCGGCTCGGTGTCCGACGCAGATGTAGAGCGTGCCGCCCGCGAAGTCCTGGCGCCCTTTGATCGGGAGCCTTCGGGGGACAATCCCTTCGACGTGCAATACGCGCTCCAGGAGATGATGGGCGAGAAGGTCGGAATCATTCGGACCGGGTCGGAATTGGACGAGGCGGTGGGCGACCTCGAGGAGCTCAAGGCGCGAGCGGAATCGGCCAAAGTGACGGGAAGTCGACAGTGGAACGCCGGATGGCACACATCAATCGACCTCGGCCCTTTGATCACCGTTTCAGAGGCCGTCGCACTCGCGGCGCGAGAGCGGACGGAGAGCCGAGGCGCTCACACCCGGGATGATCATCCCGGCAAGGACCCTGAGTGGGGCAAATACAACTTGATCCTCAAGAAGGCAGACAACGGTGAGATGACGATCCGAAAGGAAGAGATCCTCCCCCTTCCGGACGAGCTCAAGCAAATCATCGAGGAGATGGGCTGATGCCCCAGGCGACCTTCAAGATCTGGCGCGGCGACTCCAACGGGGGCGGCCTCCAGACCTATGAGACCGACTATTCAGAGGGAATGGTCGTCCTCGACGTGGTGCACAAGATCCAGGCGGAGCAGGCGAACGACCTGGCGGTCAGGTGGAACTGCAAGGCGGGTAAGTGCGGATCCTGCTCGGCCGAAGTCAACGGGATCCCCCAGCTCATGTGCATGACCCGCATGAACACCCTTCCCGTCGAGGACCCCATCACGATCGAGCCGATGCAGGCCTTCCCCGTGCAGAGGGACCTGGTGACCGACGTAAGCGTGAACTACGAGATCAAACGTCGGATCAAGAAGTTCGCGCCCAGGCCGCCGGACAACGCCGATGGGACCTGGACCATGTTTCAGGCCGATATCGAGCGGGGTCAGGAGTTTCGCAAATGCATCGAATGCTTCCTGTGCCAGGACGTCTGCCACGTCGATCGGGACCACCACTATCACCTGGAAGGCACCTTCATCGGTCCCCGGTATTTCGTTCACACGGCCTACCTCGACATGCACCCTCTGGACACCGAGGACCGTTTGGCGGAACTGAAGGATCGGGATGGCCTAGGATACTGCAACATCACGAAGTGTTGCACGGTGGTTTGTCCCGAACACATCACGATCACCGACAACGCCATCATCCCTCTCAAGGAGCGTGTCGCGGATCGCTATTACGATCCCGTGCGGAAGGTGCTCCGGGTCATCGGAATCGGGAAGTAGGTCGATCGCCCAACGGACACACGCTGTGAGCCCCTGAACAGAAGAAGGGTCCGGCGTGTCTGTTCGACACACGCTCTTGCGAGGTCGGCGCTACCCTTCCGTGCGTCCTGACCGGAAACCAGCCCACTCCCACTGAACCAGCCTTGGACCACGAAATCCGCCTCCCCCCGCTCATGAAAGACGCTTGTCTGCTGTGGCTGGCAGCCCTTGGTCTGGCCTTTCCCCACGCGGTGGCCGGCCAGCAGCGGGATACGGTCTTCAGCATCGGGCGCATCGAGGTGCAGGGGCAGCGGCCCGCCACCACGGTGGGAGGTGCGAGCGCCCTGGAGGTGACGTTGGACTCCCTGGCGGTTCCCGCCGCCGCCAGTGTGGAGGAGGTGTTCCGGGAGCTGCCGGGCCTCCACGTCCGTACGAACTCCAGGGGTGAAGCGGAGATCGCCGTTCGGGGCTCCGAATCCCGCCAGGTCGCCGTGCTCCTCGACGGTGTGCCCATCACGCTCGGATGGGATGCCAGGACGGACGTTTCGATCTTTCCGGCCGGCGCCGTGACGGAGATCACCCTCATCCGAGGTCTTTCCACGCTCCTTCATGGGCCCAACGTCCTGGGCGGAGTCGTGGAGATGAGGGTGGGGCGGGCCGAGGGCTTCCCGGAAAGCGCATCCTTGTCGGCAACGGCCGGTGTCGACGACCTGGGTGGATATGGGACTGCGGCCGTCGGTACCGCGCCGTTCGAGACCCGGAATGGCGAAGGGGGGCTCCGGTTCGGCGTCGGCTTCCGCGATTCTCCCGGGTTCCGGATGCCGGGCGGCATCGTGGAGCCCATGCCCGACGATGACGGGGTGCGCGTCAATACCGATCAGCGCAACCTCAGTGGCTTTCTTGCCGGCCGATACGTCGGTGACGGGGGTGCTTGGGCCAGCGTTACGGCCACGACGTTCGGTGCGCGCCGCGGGATCGCCGCCGAACTGGGCGCGGACATCCCCCGCCTCTGGCGGTACCCGAGCATCCGGCGTTCCATCCTCGCCGGGTCGGCTGGAACCGGGGATCGGTCGACGCCCCTCGGCCGCGGGGACCTGGAATTGAGCCTCTCCGTCGACGACAATCGCACCGAAATCGAGTCGTTTGCCACCCGGGAATACAGCGAGGTCATTGGGCGGGAGATCGGCGACGGACTGACTGCAACGGCCCGCTTTCTCGGAGATCATACACTGGGAGAGCAAGGGGCGCTGCGGGGGGCGTTCACCTTTTCCAACATCCGTCACGACGTGGACCAGAACGGAGCCGCGCTCGAGTACGAGCAGCATCTCACGAGTCTGGCGCTCGAGTCGGCGTGGCGACTTTGGGACAAGCCCGGCGCCGCCATGTCGAATGCCCGGTTGAGCATCGGTGGAGCCTGGGACCGGGGCACGACCCCGAAAACCGGGGGGCTGGAATCCCTCGGTACGATCGACGACTGGGGTGCCAGGGTGGGCGTGTCCGGTGTGTTGGGGGGAGGCAGGGCGCTGATCCACGCCGGCCTGAGCCGCCGGGGCCGGTTCCCATCACTGAGGGAGACCTACTCGGAGTCGCTGAATCGCTTCGTACCGAATCCGGACCTTACACCCGAGCATCTGATCGCGGCCGAGACCGGCGTGACCCTGGCATTTGGGGAAGGCGAGGTGCAGGTGGTGGGGTTCCATCACCGCCTGAGCGACGCGATCCGCCGGATTACCCTCCTGGACGGCCGGCGGATGCGGGTCAACTCCGAACGCCTCGTGAGCACGGGCCTGGAGATCATGGCCGCCCACCACCTTGGCCCGGTGCGGATCGGGGGCGACCTGACCCTTCAGGCGGTGGAGCTTACCGACCCGGCGACATCGCTGTCCTCGGAGCCGGAGAACCTCCCCGAGACCGAGGGACGGCTCTTCGCCCAGGTCTCCCTCTTCGACGGCCTTTCGGCGACGGCCGAGGTGGAGTACACCGGCGTACAGTTCTGTCAGGATCCGGATTCGGGCGCAGACGTGGAGCTGGAAGGGGGCTCCTGGCTGAATGCCTCGTTGGCGAAGCTCTTCCGGATCCCCATGTCGGGAGGAGAACGGCGTGTTCAAGCCCGGGTCAGTGGGCGCAACCTGGGCGACACGACGCTCTACGATCAATGCGGGCTGCCCCGGGCCGGCCGGTCGTTCGAGGTACAGGTCAGGGTCTTCTAGTCGAAGCGACCTTCGCCGGGTTGGTCGGGTCTGCGATGTGCGACGGCCGGCATCTGGTTCCAGATGCCGGCCGTCAGTGCTCTCGAGCCCGTCTCGTGCCGGGGTCCGACCCGATGAATCAGTCGGCCCAGTAGAACCGGAGCTCCAGGTTCTTCAACCCGTTGTTGTCGTAGTTCCAGAAATAGTCCTGGAAGCATCGATCGAAGAGATACACGTCGTACTCATCGGGAGCGTCGTCGTCGTCATTGGGATCGATGCAGGCGGCCAGCTCAGGATCCGCGTCATCGGAATCGTCGACGACAATGGTCATGTGGAGCAGGTTTTCAGTGACGTCGGTGGCCTTGCGACCCTTGGTCGGGTACAGCGTGATGCCGTTGCTGCCGCACCAGGTATCCTGCTCGCCGTCGAAGGCCTGCTCTTCTTCACCGCAAGTCGTGATGGTGGCAGATCCGTGCCCCGCTCGTGCACGCGCATAGACCGCGTATCGCGGGGTGCATCCGTCCAGGATGTCGTCCCCGGCGCATGGATCCGGCACGGCGAGTAGGGCGCCGTCGCCATCCGTGGCGTTGGCGTCGATTACGCCCCAGTCGTCCGGGTTGCCGTATGCGGCGCACCGGTCATCGGTGGAATCACCTTCGTCGTTGGTGCTGTTGCACAGGTAGATGTGATTCTGATCGTTTCCGCCGCCCTTCTTGAGGTGGTTGTTCTTGCCCCCCGGGCTGGTCACTTCGTTGTCGGACTCCAGCCGCACGAAGATCCGGCGTCCGTTGTTGTTGTCCATGTCGGCGCTCTTGTCGTGAGCCACGCCGATGATGTTGACCTTGTAGTCGTGGGGCCCGGCCGGGAAGTTGTTGCCCTTCGCGAGGGCGGCCTGGCCGGCAGCCACCGCCTCGTCGCCAGGATTGGCCACGGGGTTGGGCATGTCGCAGGCGGCAGTCAGGAACACAGCCGAAAGCGCCAGCAGTCCAAGGGATTTCGTCGGGGTTACCCTCATCAGTACCTTCTCCGGGTCGGGGTCTCGGGTTGGGCCAAGCTAACGGTCTGGGACCCATTTGTGGGGCACGTCTATCCAGCGGGCAAGTGACCGGCCGCAGTCGGCCAAAACGTTGCGTGGACGCAACATAGACCAGGTCCCAATCTCATGCCGCTAGAGGTTGGTTGAGGGCCTCCGACGTCCGGAGGGTATGGCGGCGAAGCCACACCCAGGAGCGGGCGGTGACGCCGTCGCGGGCCCGAGTCCCGGCACTGCCCCATGCGGTGCATCAAGGTGTGGGGGCGGTCTCCAGCAGGTGCATGAAGCGTCCCGCGTCCGTGTAGTCTTGCACGCCCACCCGGGCTCCGATGGACTCCAGTCGATCCGGACCCCCCACCCCCACGAAGGCCAGCCCCAGGGCCCTGGCCGTCGTAACGTCCCATCCTCCGTCCCCGACTGCGACCACCCGGTCGAAGCCCCTTGGGAAGCCCGAGGCCCTTTCGGCCCGGTCGATCGCCGTCTGGACGATGACGGCCCGCGTGGAGTGGTCGTCGGACGACGCGAATGGCAAGTCGGCGTGCTCGAGCCCGGCGGCGTCGAGCTTGAACTTGGCAGTTCGGCGCCAGGCACCCGTGGCGAGCGCGACGGTCCAGTCCGCAGACGCCACGAGGTGAGCGAGGATCTCGGGGGCTCCGGGGACGGCGGCAAAACGCATGGGCTCGCTTCGGTGGGCGACCTCCAGGAGCTGGAGGCTCCGTTCCAAGAAGGCCTCACGGTCGTCCGGCTTGGGAGAACGGCCGAAGGCGCGCCTGTAGAGGACTTCGAGGACACCGTCGCTCGTTACGTGAGGGAAGTCGTTCCAATCGAGGCCGGACGGGTCGAAAGCCAGGAGCTCGCGCACCGCTTGGAGGAGACATTCCATGTCCACCTCCATGGTCCGCGTCAGCGTGTCGTCGATGTCGAACACGACCAGGTTCATCGCACCACACTAGCGGAAGGGTGGACCGAAGTCGTCCCGAAAAGCCTCCATGAAGAACGAGTCCGTCGTGGCGGCCTGGGGCTCGATCTCGAAGGTATAGAGTCGCATGGCGCGAGTGATGAACGTCGTCAGGTCGAGTTCCGCGTCTACCTCCGGGCCCGATCGCCGATTGCCATGGAACAGATTGTCCGTCACCGGCCACGACTCCGGCACTCGGACCCGGGCGAGAGGGCGTTGCGGGCAGTAGGGGTCGCCGCTGTCATACCGTGGTTCCAGGGTCGTCTGGACGAGGGCGTTTCGGGAGATTGCCCCGGGCGGAATCTCCGTCCCTCCGTCCGCGGGGGGCGCCGTGCCGACGTCGACCAGGATCCCGCACGCGCCCGTGCGATAGACGACATTGTCCTCCACGAATGCGGATGGCCACCGACCGTCGCCCCAGACGGCGATGCCCCACGTCGCCATTTCCTCCACGACGTTTTCCCGTACTTGTGCGTGGGCGTCGGCAAACACTCCGACCCCTTTCCAGTACCGCGCCACCCGGTTCTCCTCGATAACGGCCCTGGCGTCCCACGTCACGCCGATGCCCACGCCGCGGCCCCCACCGACGTCGCTCCCCGTGGCGCGATCCATCCCGTCGATCACGGTCCCACGGACGGTGGCCTCGGCGCCCCGGTAGAGCGCGACCCCGTCCCACGAGTTCCCTTTGATCAGGCAGGTCCTCAGGTCGATCCGGCTCCCCTCCCGTCCAACCACGCCGCCGATCCCGACGACGATGTCCCGTACCAGGTCTGGGTCGCCCACATTGTCTTCTACCACGCACCGTTGGAGAATGACCGAGCTTTCCCGGACCACGATGCCGGCGTTGGTGGCCCTGGGGTCCCGGTCTCGCACGCCTCCGGTCACGGTAACGCCGCGCAATACGCAGTCGACACAGTCCTCGAAGAGGATGCCGTACCCGGCGCGGGTGTGGATCACCACCGAATCCGGGTTCGTGGCGAACAACGTGACGTTGCGCCCGCTCACCCGGAGTCCGACCGAGGCCGGGACGGCCTGTTGGGCGTCCTCGCAGTTGCCGCAGGTAGGGTCCGTATAGTCCTCGGAGTCGAGAACATAGTGCCCCGGCCCAAGCTGCAGTCGGACGGGGCCGGGATGCAGTGCAAGGGCCCGGTTCAAGGCACCGGTCCCGGTCCCGTCGCCGCCCCACGGCCGGTCCGGTGCGACCTCGATCAGCGGGCCGGGGTCCAGCTGTGCTTCAGCACCGTGTTGGGGGTCGGCCTCAGCGTCGCCCCCGCAGGCCACCAAAGCCCCGGCCAGCCCAAGCGCGGCTGCGGCAGACCATGTTCTCATTCCAACCAACGAAATACCTCAGGCTGAATGGCGCACCTGACCCTGGCAGCTCCGGGCTCGACCTTCACGGCCCCTTCTCTTAGGCTCGGCTGCACCTCGGCGGGTCCGAATTCACCGTGGACTCCCCTCGAGGAGCCCTTCCAGAGGTAGCTCGGCGGGTCCGTTGACGGTGCACACGGCATAGTGGCTCTCGCCGGAGCCGTACATGGCAACGCCGGCGTACTCGCCCTGCTTGTTCAAGATGAAGAACCGGATATCGAATGCCGGTAGCCCCCGATCGTTCAGCAGGCGCGTCTCGACCGTGTTGTCCCGGATGCGCCGGAGAGCGGACATACCCGCGTCCTTCGGGGTCATGCCGTTCCTCATGTTCTCCACCACCAGGAACGACGTCAGGTTGTAGAGGTTGGCCTCGCCGCGCCCGGTGGAACCTGCGGCGCCGACGTCGTTGTCCACGTAGAGACCGGCGCCGAGGATCGGTGAGTCTCCCACCCGCCCCGGGATCTTCCAGGACAGCCCACTGGTGGTCGTGACACCGCAGATGTCGCCCGCCGGGCTGATGCCGTTCGAATTGGTGGTGCCCCAGAAGCTGTCCTTGTCGATGAGGCCGTCGTCCACCATCCCCAGGCCCACCTCGATGCCATGACGTGTCCGCTTGGCCGGATCCAGATAGTGATCCGGATCGATCCGCCGTTTCCACTCGAGCCAGAGTTCCCGGGAACGGGGGGTGTTGAGGTCGGGAAGGATCTCCATTCCCAGGGACCGGGCGAAGGCCTGTGCACCCGGTCCCACCAGCAAGTGGTGGTCGGTGAACTCCGCCACCGCCTTGGCGACCACGGAGGGCGTCGCGACGCCCTCGATGGACGCTACGCCGCCGGCCCACTTGCGGGGCCCATGCATGCAGCATGCGTCGAGCTGGACCACGCCCTCGGCGTTGGGCAGGCCGCCGAATCCGATCCCCATCTCCTCAGGATCCATCTCCGGTATGTTGACCCCTGCGACGAGGGCGTCGAGCACGTCCTCCCCGTCGACGATGCCCTGGAATGCGCGTTCCACAGAACTGACGCGCCCACCGTTCTTGTACCGGATTCCGCTCACGTCGGACACGACCACGGGGTCGACGG
>JAHEKK010000102.1 GCA_024638395.1 Gemmatimonadota bacterium
CCTGCTGGCGGGAGGAGCTTGCGGACCGCCGGAAAGCCGCCCGAGGACGGTAGCCCAGGCCTCGGTCTTCCCCCGAGGCGAGAGGGAGACCTTTCTCAACGCCGCCGCCGGCATGCCCCTCACGTCCTTCTCCGAAGCCGGACTGACCCGCTACATGGACTTCATCCGCCTCGGGCCAGGCGAGGGTCGTGACGACTACGTCAACCAGATGTGGACGGGGATCCGGGGAGATTTCGCGGCCCTCATCGGGGCCCAGGCCGACGAAATCGCTCTGGTGCACTCGACCAAGGCCGGAGAGCAACTCGTGATGGACGGGCTCCCGGCGCTCCATGGCGGCGGGAACCTGGTCACCAACGATTTCCACTTCTCGGGGTCGCTCCACAACCTGACCGGCATGCGCGACCGGGGATTCGACGTGCGGATCGTGAAGTCCGACGGCAAAGACCTGCCCCTCGATTCCATGACCGCGGTGATCGACGAGCGGACCGCTCTCGTCAGCATCACCCTGCTGTCCAACGTGAACGGTCGCGTGGAGCCGGTCCGGGCCCTGGCCGACGCCGTCCACGACGTCGGGGGCTACCTCTACGCCGACATCATCCAGGCCGCAGGAGTCCACCCCCTCGACGTGGAGGCCATGGGCATCGACTTCGCCGCCTGCTCCACGTACAAGTGGCTGTACGGCGTACACGGCACCGGCTTCCTCTACGTCCGGGGCGGCCTCGAGAGCGAGGCCCTCACGCGCCACACCCGCTTTCCGGGGAACGCGCGGCACAACTACCCACCCTGGACCTCGGCTCCCGATGAAGGGGCCGGCGACTTCCTGGTGCGCCCCCCGGTCGGTGCCCGCCGGTTCGAACCGGGGCACGTCTCCTACCTGGGATACTGCGCGGTCTACGAGGGCCTGAGATTCATCCGCGAGACCGGAGTCCAAACCCTGTCGCGGCATTCGGCTGCTCTGGCCGCCCGAGTGGCCGAGGGGCTGGACCCCGACCGCTACGAGTGCACATCACCGAATCCGGGGACCACCCCCATCGTCGCGTTCCGCTTCGACCCCGAAATGGACCTGATCCCCCGCCTCGTTGAAAACGCCATCGTCGTGTCCCTCGGGCCCGGGACCCTTCGGGTGTCTCCCGCGTACTTCAGCACCGACTCGGACGTGGACCACCTGGTCGAGGTTCTGAACGGGTAAGGCAGGGCACCCGCCACCCCGTCAGGCCTCAGCCTCGATCGTCCTCGAACTCCTCTTCCTTCAAGCGGAAGGTCTCGATCAACTCGGGATCGGTCTCGGTGCCCAGTACGCGTCCGGCCATGTATTCCCCGACGACGGGTCCGAACTTGAAGCCCTCCGCCGAACCTCCGCCGGCGAACCAGATGTTGTCGAAGTCCGGATGGTGGTCGAAGAAGAAGTTGGAATCGACGCTGGACTCGTAGTGGCAGGCCCGGGTTTCGGAGATGGGTGCGTCGGCCAACCCGGGGAACCTCTGCCTGAGGACCCGCCGGGGTGCCTCATGATCTTCCGGATCCACGAGGCGCTTGCTCGTGTCGGGGTCCCCGGGAGGCCCTCCCCCCGACCGGACCCTGAAGCCCCGGTTGTCAGGCCCCAGGGCCGGCCATCCGGTCACGCCGGGGAAGTTGTAGCTGGGAAGGTTCGGGTGGCTGTACCTATTGTCACCGGGCGGGGTCCGGAAGTAGAAGACCTTCCCTATCGAGGTCCGTAGCCGTTTCCCCATCACCTCGGGAAAAGCCTTGGGGAACCAGGGGCCCAGGGCAAAGACGTAGGTCCCCGCCGAAACCGTCTCACCGGGGGTCAGCGCCAGCTCGTTCAGGCTCCGCCCATTTCGCGTCCCGAGGGTGGCCTGGGCCAGCTCGATCGTTCCCCCCTCGTGTTGGAACACCTGGGCCACGGACTCGATGGCCCGCCGGGCACGCACGACCCCGGCGTCCAGCTCGTGAAGGGCCGTCGCCACCTCCTCGGTGTTGATGACGGGCCAGCGTCTCTTGACCTCATCGCCGTCGAGGATCTCGTACCGAACGCCGGCTTCGTCCCAGTTCCTCCGGGTGTCCTCCATGAACTCCGTCCACTCGTCCCGCATGATGAGGTCGGACGTGTGGAAGAAGACCCTCGGAAGGAGTCGGTCTTGCCACATCTCGTCCCACGCCTCCCACCGCTCGATGGCCCGTTTGGCCCAGCGAGTCCAGAGAAGCCCGTGGGCACGGTCGCCGTAGCCCGTTCGGACGCCCCGGGTCTCGCCTCCGGAAGTGGACCGGGAATTGGCGGGACCATACTGGTCCAGCAGGGTGACCTGGGCTCCGGACTGTTGCAGGTGGAGAGCGGTCCAGGCGCCGAAAGCGCCGGCACCGACCACAACCACATCCGGGACCTGGCGGGTCCGCACCCAGGGCGCCGAAGGCTCCTCCTCGGCCTTTGTGCCTGCTCCGACTTCGCCCGCACCGGCCAACACCGCACCGGCGCCCACGGAGGCCGCCTTGAGGAACCCCCGCCGATTCAACTCCGTCCGGCGTTCGGTCACTCGGGTCCTCCGAAGTCCGGGTCGATCCGGACGTCTCGCATGGGCGAGTCCGCCGACAGCTCTCCAGGCCCGGAGGCATGGCCGTTCATGTCGAGGATGTACGCGACCACGTCGAGGTAGACCTGCTCGGAGAGTCCCCCGGGGTTGTCGTCGGGCATCGTGGAGCGGACGGTGCGGTAGAACGAGTAGACGCTTCGCCGGCCCCAATCGGCCTGGAACGACCTCCCCCGGAACTCACTGGTCGTATGGCATTCCGCACAGACGCTCTCGAACGTCTCGCGGCCCCGGGTGGCCTGGGTCTCCGTGTAGAGTCCGGCGGCGGCCGTCGCAGCGGGCTGGGCCTCCGGCTCCGGCGCTTCTTCGGCAGGGGCCTGCGGCGCGGGGCCAGGAGGGCTACCCGGATCCGGCACACCCGACGACGAACACCCCGCCAAGACCAGGAGGGCCACGACTCCCGGGCCCAAGAGCACGGGACGCCGCCCGTGACCAATCCGCTTCTGCACTCGACCCTACTCCCTTTTCGGTGGATTCCCGTGTCGCCGGTTGGAACGAAACCCCGGCCACTGATAGTGTATCACAGCAATGGCGGTTCCTCGGAAACCCCATGTCGCCATCGGCGGTCGCCGAAGGCCGGAACGTCCAAGAAGCGGGACCAAATAACATGCGAACACGAATCCTCGCCACTCTGCTCGCGCTGACGGCCACCACCACTTCCTGCGGCGAGCTGGGCCTCGCCTTCGGGGACGTGAACAGCATCATCGTCGCGGCCGACCCTCTCGTCTGGGCGGGAATCGAGGGAGACCTCATCCAGCAGCTGGAGACGACCGTCTTCACGGTGCGACCCGAAAAAACCTTCAAGGTCACCTATCAGAACCCCCACGAGCCCCAGTGGGCCCGCCTCAGGATCTTCAAACAGGAGCTCCTCATCGGAGACCAGGACGATCCGTGGATGACGGAGGCCCTCGCCAAAGTGGAGGAACCCATCACTCCGCCGCAGATCGTGCAGACCGGCGACGTCTGGGCACGGGGGCAGACGCTTACGCTGTTGGTGCTTCCCGATGGCTTCGGGCCCGAAGCCGTACAGGAGCGGCTTCCGGAGCTGGCCGACCTCTACCAGACCCAATACCGGCATTGGGTCGTCAACCGCATGTTCGTATCGGGCACGGACACAGCCCTGGTCGAAACCCTGAGGGCCCAGGCGGGTTTCGCGCTCGTGGTGCCCCAGGTGTACGACGCGGCCAACTCCGACTCGGTGTGGATCTTCCGGAACGACAACCCCGACCCGGCCGAGTTGATTCGCCAGGTGACGGTCACGTGGAGAAGCCCCGCTCCCGAGACCTTCACACCCGACGAGATGCTGGCGTGGCGGGAAGACCTCGTGGAGCTGTACTACAGCTTTCCACAGGTGGTGGAGGAGGGAAATCGGTTCACGTCAGGGGGCCCGGTAGACGGACGTCCCACCTTCAACTTCCAGGGCGTCTGGTCCAACCCGCCGGAGTCCTGGCCAGCCGCGGGACCGTTCAAGACCCGCGCCGTGATCTGCGAGGAGCAGGACCGGATCTACCTCATCGACTCGTGGCTCTACGCACCGGGCAAAGAGAAGTACGAGTACGTGATCCAACTCGACGAGATCGTGGGTTCCTTCGATTGCGGCGGAACCCGTTAGCGCTTCTCCAGAGGACCTGCTGATTCTCGTAGGCGTGGGACTCGCTGCAGGCATCATCAACGTACTGGCCGGCGGTGGATCCATGCTGACGGTACCCGTACTCATTCTCCTCGGGCTCCCCCCAACCGTGGCCAACGGCACCAACCGGGTGGCCATACTGGTGCAGAACGTCGGGGCGGTATGGAGCTTCCGGCGGCGTCGCATGATCGAGGCCGGGTGGCTGGGCATCGTGGGACCGCCCGCGGTGCTTGGCGCGCTCCTCGGAACCTGGATCGCCACCATCATCGACGACGCCAGCTTCCAGCGGGTGCTCGCCGTGGTGATGATCCTCATCGCGGTCTACACGCTCTGGGACCCCGTTCGGGGGAAGAGCGGAACAGGATCCCTGGACCCTGCCACCCACCCTCTCGGAAAGACCGGGCTTCGAGCGGCCTTCTTCCTCGTGGGCGTCTACGGTGGATTCATCCAGATCGGAGTCGGATTCATCGTCCTTGCCCTGGCCTTGTCGGCCGGGCTGGACCTGGTCCGGGGAAGCGCCCTCAAGGTCCTCCTGGTGTTGGTCTACACCATCCCGGCGCTGGCGCTGTTCTCCCTGTCCGGCAAAGTGGACTGGCCCACGGGGATCGCACTGGCCGTGGGCACCCTGGCCGGCGCGCTGATCGGTGTGCGTCTGGCCATCCGCGCCGGCCACGTGTGGATCAAGCGCTTCGTGACGCTCGCCGTTCTGGTCCTCGCCGGCCGGCTGCTCTTCTTCTGAGGAGGACGGCGGGCCCCCTTGTCGAGGCCCACCGTCCCTTCAGAAGGAGCTACCGAACGAGGCCCAACTCGTAGGACACACGCGCAACGAACAGGTGGGCGCCGAAGTCCTGGGCCGCATCAAGAAAGTCGCCCGGCCCCGGTGCCTGATACTGGTTCGCGAGAGCGGCCCGGGCCTGTAGCCAGGCGAGGGACACCTTGGCCGAAGGCATCGGCATCCAACCCAGGGCCAGCTGCGTCCGGAACGAGCGAACCGCGAAGTCCGACGCCGGAATGGTGAACTGGGATCCTCCGACGTCCACGAGCTGCTCTCCGCCGGGCTGAGGGGTGATCGTCGTCCCGCTGGTGCCGTACACCAGGAGGTCATTGCCCTGGGCGGCCGTCAACTCTCCGAAGCCACCGAAGGACCCCGACGACGCGAAGGGCTCGACATACCCTTCCAGGCTCAAGCCATAGCGAAGCTGCAGGCCGAGCCCGAACCGCGTGAACAGCTCCCGGTGCTCCAAATCCGCAAAGACGTAGCGGGTGCCGAAAGTGGCGGCGACTCCGCCGGCCTCGGACATTACGTACTGGCGCGGATTGTCCACGGAGCGGTACCCCGGCTCGATCCAGAGGTCCAGACCGGGCCGCACCGTGCCGCTTCCCCTCACGCCCGCCCGGATCCAAGACCCACCCAGAGCGTCCGTGGCGTACTCGCCGCTGGCACCCAGCTCACCGGAATCGTGCTGACGCAGAGCGGCCAACGATGCCCGCCAGCCCGCCGGCGTCGCCATGAGCGGCCCGCCCCGTGTGAGGTCGGCGCTCAGGCCCTCGAGGTCGTACTGGAACCCGGCCTGGGCCTCCCAGGGCCCAGAACCGAACTGAGCACGTGCCGCAGGAGACGTACGGAGGTGTACGCCCCCGGAGGTCCATTGGCTGATGGCACCCACGTCCACACCCCCGGGAAGCTCACCTCCGCCACCGGCCTCCCGCCCCCATCCGACCCAGGCATCACCGAGAATCCGATCCGCGGATCGCATGAAGCCGGCGTCCTGGATGTTGTACCGGGGGTTCATGGCCACGGCCCGGCCCGTGAAACGGACATCATCTCTCGCGATGCGGGTGTTGACGCCACCGGCGAACCCGGTCATGGACGTGGCCACGGGATCGAGGGATGCGTAGTCGAGATCGGGACGTTGAAGGTAGTGGGCGCTGGAACTCTGGATCGCCTGCAGGGCCGACGGGGTGCCGTTCAGGTGGGAAAGGCCCACGAAGGCCTGTACCTGAGCCACCTCCGATACCGAGAAGTCGACGTCCAATTGCCCTGCAAAGGCCTGCTCCGCGAGGAGGCCGGCCAGGGGGTTGGCCGGAGCCATTGTGCGATGAACGCCGGTGAACGATGCACCGACGCTGGCCCGCGAGGAGAGGTGATGCTGTACCCTGGCGGCGCCGAGGAAGGTCTGCGGGCTCACGTCCAGGGAGACCGGATTGCCACCCAGGTCCGGCACGGTGACGGTGGTGGAGCGGGTCATCGAACCCAGCGCCCGGTAGGTCACGCCCTCGCGCTCCCCTTCGACGCTGGCCACGCCCAGGACATCGGAGGGTTGAAGGGTCTCGACCCCGGACGTGAGCACGGAGGAACCCGGCACGGCCCCGACGCGGCGGGAGTAGAAAAGCGAAGGCCCCCAACCGGGGGCCCAGGCGTTCTGGTCAGAGTCCAGGTCCCGAAAGAAGCGCCGGTGTTCTCGAAAGCGCGTCTCGAATGGAGACAGGTTCACGGTCGCGGGATCCGGTCTCGCGTCCAGATAGTCCGGTTGGATCTCGGCGCGTGCCCTCAGCGCGGTGCCGACGTCGGCCTCGATCCTGCCCCCGAATCGGGAAGCCGGGGTGTCCCAAGAGGGAGACGCGGTGGCGACGGCCGTCGAAGCCTGATAGAAGGGTGCCACCGCGAACCGCGTGGCGCCCCCATCCCAGAAGTCGAAGACCTGGGCGAACTCCTCGATGGGGAGGTCTCGACTACTGGAGGGCATCGCGCCCTTGGGGTCTTCCCATCGCACCGAGACCTCCCAAGCGTCTCCCGCGGCTTCTTTTTCAACGCCGAGGAGCTCGTAGGGGACGCGGATTTCCGAAGACCACTCGTTGCCGGCCGTGGCGGTTTTCGCCTGCCAGTCTGTGTCGCCACCCTGGCGCCAGGCGTCCTCATACCGAATGCGGACGCCGGTCAGCGTCACGCCGAAGGACGATGCCGCCATCCCGTTGCGTCGGATGGTGACCACGACGCGTTCCTGATCCCCCGGCGCCTGATCCGCGGCTCCGGCCAGGGCACCCGCACGACTGTGGTTCACCCGAGTGGCCACATAGAAGGCGCTCGCATCGTAGGCGTACTGGACGGATGTGCCGGGCGCGGACCCGGAAGCGGCGGAGGGACGCTGGGCCCAACCGGAGCCTGCACGGTCCCAGGCAGCCTCCGTGGGGCTCCCGTCGAGACGGATGGCGCCGTCGTCCACCCGGGGCCAGGCCGCTTCGGCTTCCGAAGTTCGGGGCGTTACCCTCGCGGTTCTGTCGGTCGCGGCTTCCTCGGCAGGAGGCTGAGGCCGGGGAGCCGGGAACACCTCGGCCTCCACGGGCGGATTGGCTTCAGAGGCGGGCGGACGCTGATCACCGGTTCGGGCCGGCTGCGTCGGTGGCGCCGTCGGGGTGCGCTCGGTGACCGGCGCGGGCGTCACCGTCCGGTCCTGGAGAACGGACACGATGGAATTGGCCGCAGCCGTCGAAGCCGGCGTCGTGGGTTGGGCTGACGCGGCCGGAGCCGCGGCGTCGGGCCGCTGGCCCGGTTGGCCGCCACCACCCGCGGCGGAGCCAAGGCGGACCTGGTCCGCGGTGACCCAGGCATCGCTGTACCCGAGCGCCTTTACCTGAGCCAATACGGAACCTGCTTCGGCCCGGGTTACGAAATCGCCGACCCGCACCTTGAAGAAGCCTCCCGCTGGAACCACGTAGACGCCGTGAAGGGCGCCGATCTCGGACGTCACCTTGTCCTGCAGGGCCGCCGCGTCGGACTGACGCTCCTGGGCACCGACCTGGACCCGGTATCCCGCCGTGCCCTCCTGCGCCTCTGCGACACCTGTCCACATGAACAGGCCGAACAGGGCTCCAACCAACGCACGACGCCCAGACCGGCCTCGTGCCGATACGCCCCTCAACTCACTCATTGCGCCCTCACAAGCACGACGGTCTTTCCGGATCCATCTCGGGTGTTTCTACTTCTGGAATTCTCGGGATGGAGCCTGTCGCGCTTGAGGCGTAGGGGCGGTCGGGACCGAGGTCGCCACCCGCCTTGACTGCCGGTATTACCCGGCCGGGCCGGAGCCCACCGCGTCGAGGATGCGGCCGAGTACCTCGTTCATATAGGGGGCGAATCCTCCGGGACTGGGGCCCTGACGCACCACGACCATGTCGCGTGACGGGATGACCACCGTGTTCTGTCCCATGAACCCTGCGGCCCAGTAGGCGTCGGGAGGCAGGCGGTCCATGGCGCCGCCCCGGTTCAACCAGAAGAGGCCGCCATATCCTCGGGCCGGATCGCCGGGCGCCGGCGTCGACACGAAGGTGGTCCAGCCCTCGGGGAGGAGCCGCTCCCTTTCCCAGACCCCGTCCCACAGATGGAGGAGCCCGAAGCGGGCCCAGTCCCGGGTGGAGGCGTAGTCGTACCCCGTGACGATAAAGTTGCCCCAGGCGTCGGTCTCCAGCACGGGGGTCCTCATGCCGATCCGGTCGAAGAGGTGGCGTTGGGGAAACGCCAGGAAGTCCTCCCCGCGATCCTCCGCCACCTCCTTGGCCAGGGTCATGAGGGTGAGGGGGTCGGAGTTCCGGTACCTCCAAACGGCTCCCGGCTCGTACCGGAGGGGCTGATTCAGAGCATGG
>JAHEKK010000103.1 GCA_024638395.1 Gemmatimonadota bacterium
AGGGGCACGGTGGAAGCCTACAGTGCCGGGAAGGGGAAGGGCTCTACTTTTACCGTCCGTTTGCCCGTGAACCCTCTGGTGCCCGGGCGGAAGGCGAAGGTCCAGCCCGCGGAGAAGATCGACTTGAGCGGGGTACGCGTAATGGTCGTCGACGACGAGCCCGACGCGCGGGATATTTTCGAGACCGTACTCAAGCGAGCGGGAGCAACCGTTACGTCGGCGGCTTCCGCAGCCGATGCCCTCGCCCGATTCGAGTCCGTGCGCCCTACCGTCCTACTGAGCGATATCGCCATGCCGGGCGTCGATGGCCTCCAGCTCATCCAGGCCATTCGAAGTCGTTCCGATTGGCTGGCTCGCGTCCCCGCCGCCGCCCTGACTGCTCATGCCCGAGATGTGGATCGGGAGGCAGCGCTCGAGGAGGGCTACGATCTGCACTTGGTAAAGCCCGTAGAGCCGGCACAACTGCTCCGCTCGGTTGAGCAGCTGGCCAGGAGTGCACCCGGCGACGCCGAAGAAGCTGAGCCGGATTCGTAGCAGAGCTCGAGCCACCCGGAAGGCTACTCTGGCGCACGCACCCGCGCCCGGCCTCCTCGCCTCCCGCCCACGGCATCTTCCGACCTCCGAATTGCGCCCTCGAAACGGGTTGCCGATTCTTCGGCTCCCCCAATTTACGGCATGCTCAGCGGAGAGGCGCCTTGGCACTGTACGCCCCCATCGTCACGGCGCTCGGGTTTCTCGCGCTCGCGTCCGCCGCACTCGCTATTGGTGTCGGCGGCGTGCTGGCTTCTTCCGGTGGACGGCAGTGGGTCGTGCGAACCCTGGGTGGCCTCGAGCGGCACCCCATCGCGTGGGCCTGGGCGGTCGCTGCGACAGCCATGCTCGGGAGCCTGTACCTGTCGGAGATCGCCCAGCTCGTACCGTGTTCGCTGTGTTGGTACCAGCGGATCGCCATGTATCCCCTCGTGTTCGTTCTGGGTGTTGGGGCACTTCGGGCCGATGCCGCAGTCTGGCGGTACGTGCTGCCCATCGCGGCCGTGGGACTGGTCATTGCCGTCTACCATGTCACCATCCAGTGGCAGCCGTCATTGGACGTCGGCGCGTGTACCTCGGGCGCGCCTTGCACGGGGCGTTATCTGGCCGTGTTCGGATTCATCTCGATCCCCACGATGGCCGGTGCCGCCTTCCTGCTGATCATCTCGCTGATGCTCGGGGTGCGCACGTTGGAGCGGGCGGAACGAGTCGATTCGCCACCTGAGCCGGAAGGGGCTTCATGAGTGTTTCCCGACGGCAGTTCCTGACCACAACGGGGAGCTGCGCCTGCTACCTGGCGGCGGCGGGTCCCTTCGTTCCGTTGTCTGCGCGTGCTCGGTGGACGGGAGGTCCGCCTGGGGCAGCAGCCCGCTCCCAGACGCCCTTTGCGCGGCTGGAGCCCGTGGGTGAGGGTCTCACTGCCGTGATCTCCACTCCCCTGGACGGAGACTTCACGACGATCTGCAACGGTGGGATCATCGAGGGGTCCGCGGGTACGCTCGTCGTCGAGGCGTTCGGCACACCGGAAGGGGCGCGATGGGTGGCGGAGCGCGCCCGTGAACTGACGGGACGCTGGCCCACCCACGTGGTCGTCACCCACTATCATGGTGACCACGTAGCCGGCGCCGCCGGGTTCCGGGAAGGGGGTCAGCCTCCGGAGCTGTACGTGACCGAGGAGACCCGGGGCCGCGTGCTCGGGAGGGCCGAGGAGGCCGCCGCCCGCGCCCCCTGGGCGGATGTGATCATTCTCCCCGAGACCGAAGCCGTTCACATCGACCTGGGCGGCCGGGATGTCGCCGTGGTGCCGCGGAGGGGTCACACCGGCAGCGATATGACCGTCGAGATCGACGGGGGGGAGGGGCCGGTATGGTGCGGCGATCTGGTGTGGAACGCCATGTTCCCCAACTACGTGGACGCGGCTCCATCGGAGTTGTCCCGCGCCGTGGGCGCCATCGGCGCGCTGTCCACCGACCTGTACGTGGGGGGGCATGGGCCGGTCAGCGATCGCGACGCTTTCGCCGCCTATGTGGGCATGCTCCAGTCCGTGGAGGCCGCGGCTCGGGAGGCCTGGCGTCGGGGCCTGACGGCCGCCGAGGCCGCCGACGAATACGAGGTACCGGCCTGGCTGGGGGAGTGGGCGCTCTTCAATCCCCTCTTCTACCAGAGGGCCATGGAGGCCTGGTTGAGGGAACTGCAGGGCTGAGTCGCCCCCTGATCGGGTTATCGTCGACCGCGTCTCTCCTGTTCCAGCTGTGACATCAACACATCCCGAACCCACGCGAACCCGGGTTCCAGAGCCAGGGCGGAGGCAAACGCGGCCTCTGCCCCCTCCAGGTCGTCGCTCTGCATCTTGGCGATCCCCAACCACGCGTAGCACTCGGCGTGTCCCCACGCCGGCAGGGGCGGAGGCGGGGCGTCCGTTTCGAAGAGCGCGATCGCCCGCTCCAGCCGCTCCGTCGCCCGGTCGAGACCGCCTCCGAACATGGAGGGCGTATGGATGGCCGCGGTACCGTGGAGCATCCAAGCGCGGGGGTTGTTTTCTGCAAGCGCCAGAGCCCGCTCGACCGCACTGGTCGACTTGGGACCCAGGAGCATTCCCTTCAAGGGATTGGCGCCGATCTGCAGCCCGATTGCGGTGCCGATCAGGGCCCACGTCTCCGGAAGGGGGTTCAGCTCGGCAGCGCGCCTCAGCACTTCTTCGGCCCGCTCCGCGATTCTCCGCGCCTCTTCGGAATTGGCCGTCGTCGCCTGACGGTACATGGCCTCACCAAGGTAGTAGTGGAGAAGCCCATCGTCCGGATAGGCCGTTACCGCCCGCTCAGCCAACACGCGCGCCTCTTCGAGTCGTGCGTCATCTCCTTCGATGGAGGCGCGGTCGATCTCGACCCGGATAGAGTCGGCGAGGGATTCGGGGGTGGGGGCCGTCTGACCTGCCACGGGCAGCGCGGGAATTCCGAGGGCGGTGATGATGGCGCAAAGGAGGCGTGGAGGAATGGCTTTCATGGCTTGGCTCTTTCAGAAGCTCAGTGTGGAGCTCACTCCGAAGTACAGTGTGCGCGAAAACCCCTGTCCGGTGGGGATGCGCTCCGAGTAGTCGTCGTTGTATTGGTAGGCCGAGATGTTGTCCCGCCCGAGCAGGTTCGATATGGAAGCGAACAGCACGGTCAGATCATCGCGGCCGAGTCCCAGGAGCAAGCTGGCCGATAGGTCCAGGCGGGCGTAGGTGGGAAGGCGCTCGCTGAAGGGCTCCCCGAATTCGGGGACCCAAATATCCTGATCGAAGTCCAACGTGGCCCCGACCACGGGGGTGAAGGGGCGCCCCGTGGCCCGCTTATAGGTGACGCCGGTCGTGAATCGGCTGTTCCAATTGCGTTCGATTACGGCCACCACGTTGCGGCGGATGTCCCAAGGTGACCGGGCGAGGAGACCGGTATCGGGGTCCGTCCGCTCGGCTTGGATTGCGCTGAACGCGAATCTGCCCGTCGTCCCAAAGGGGCCGGCTCCCGCTGCGTAGAGGTCGATGCCGCGAGAGAGCCCCCGGCCTCCCGGGTTGACCTGGTTGTCCCGTGTGTTGGCGCTGAGGTCCCGGTAGTCCTTTCGGTAGATCTCGGCGCGGATCTGTCGGGCGCCGCTCCCGATCTGGAGAGCAGCCACCCGATGCTCGGCCCGCATGGCCTCGAGGCCGGGGATGCCGACCGTGGGTTCAAAGAACAGTGGGTTGGGCACCTGGTGGTATCGTCCCCATGCGAAGGTGAGAGCGGCTCCGTCCATCAGACTGACGGCGGCGGACACCCGCGGACCATAGGTGCGGCGGCTCGTCAACTCGGCCAGGTCGGTCCGAACCCCACCCTTGACCCGAAGCCAGAGCCGGGCGGTCCATTCTCCCTCGACGAAGACCCCGGTCCTCCCGCCCGACAGCTCCGAGTCGAATACTGTCGTGCGAGCGCCCGGCCTGACGTCGTGACCCTCGTCAGGAATCGACCCGGCCAGGCCTGCCTCCCGCCTTTCCCACTCGATCCCGGCTCGACCGAACCAGGAGGGTCCAAGGGTCACACCGAGCTCCCCGCGTGCCTGGAAGTACCGGTCCTGCTCGCGAAGGCGGAACGCCCCGAACGCCTGCTCGCGTGTTCGCCCCGAGACCGAGGCGCTGTACGAGACCACCGCGGATCCAAGCAGATCCGTTCCCGACAGCACGGTGAGGTCGGTCCGGTTCTCGGCGTCGAAGCCTCCGTTGAACGATGGGCTCTCCACCGCCACTCCAAACTGGTCCCACTGCCGGACGGTAAACAGCTTCATTCGGCCCTCTGGGGAGTACTCCCAGGTCAGGGCCGCGTTGACGTCGCGGCCCTCGGGGACTTGCGAGAAGTCCTCGTCCACGCCGTTCAGGTCGAACAGCAGCCGGGTCGAGCTTCGGGTGCCCCCGACCCGGACGCCAAGGCCATGGGGAAGGGCTGCCCCGGCGCGGGCGGACAGGGCTGCCAGGGAGGCGGAGACGTCGAGCTGATTGGTGGTCGGGCGCCCCCTCGTCTGGAGCTCAGCAAGGCCCGACAGAGCGTCTCCATGTCGAACTCCGAATCCGCCGGCTGAGAAATAGATGCCATCGAGGGAGAAGGGGTCGAAGGCACCGAAGGCGTTGCCGGTTGGGGATTCGAAGCGGTAGGGAGCCAGTACGACCGCTCCATCCAGGGTGATCCGTGTCTCCGACACGTCTCCTCCCCGCACGAAGAGCCCTGCTCCGTCGGTCACTGTCTGGAGGCCAGGGAACGTCTGTATGGCACGAAACACGTCGGCGGCGGCACCCGGTGTGGTCACCACGTCCAGGCTGGTGAGGGACACCTCGCCTTCGGCACCCCCACCATACCGGCCGGGTTCGACCACGATGGGCGCCAGCCGGATCGGTTCACGGTCCACCACGATGTCCAGGGCCCCTGTGGGAAGGGTGACCGCTGTCCGCAGTTCCAGGTACCCGTCTCGTCGCACGATGAGGGTCGCGTTGCCCTCGAGGTGTGTCGTGAACTCGAATCCGCCCGCTCCGTCCGTAACCGCTCCTTCGAGGGTTTGTAGGAGAAAGACGTTCGCCCCAGGTACGCCTACCGTTCCGGACTCACGGACGGTGCCGCGGATCGAACTCGTGTCCGGGGCGGGGGCGGTGGGCAGGGCCAAGCCGAGGGCGAAGGCTGCGCGTAGGAGGGCGGAGGCCACCATGAGTCAACTCGCGTCCTCGAGCCGGACCATCTCCCCGAGACGAATCACGTAGGCCTGAAAAGCTGCCTTGCCCTCAGGCGTGAGGCGATACCGGGTTACGGGTTTCCGCTCCACGAAGAGCTTCTCGGCCGATACGTATCCGGCGTTCTCCAGCTTTCCGATATGGGCGCCCAGGTTCCCGTCTGTCGCGCCCGTTTTTTCTCTCAAGAATCGGAAGTCGGCGAACTCGACGGCAGACAGGATCGATACCACGGCGAGTCGGATTCTCGAGTGGATCAACTCGTCCAGGGTGCGGTAGTCGAAGTCGGCCATCTTGGGCCCTAGGCCGCCTGTGCCCGCCGGTACTGAAGAACTCCGGGTACGAGCTGAAGGACCACGATCAGGCCCGCCATCACCAGGTTGGTGGGTAGGGCGGGCAGCAGGAAGAGCGCGGCCGCACCCGCCCACCATCCGTATGCGAGTCGTCGCGTCCACTGGCTCTTGTAGACGCCGCTCGTGGCGAAGTAGCAGAGGCCAAGGACAGAAGCCACGGCTGCGTTGATCGCGTTGGAGTCCAGAGCGCCCGTGGTGGATCCGACCAGGCCCAGAATCGTCAGGGTGACTCCACACCCGACCCAAACGGCTGTGAGGAACCGAGTCGCCACGCTCCGCACGTAAGCTGCTCGCGTTTCCCGCATTCCCAGCACGATGGACCCGATCCACCCCAGGGTCAGGGCAAAGGCCCAGATAAGTGCCGGATGGAGGCCGATGGCGCCGACGCTGAAGGCGTGGTTGGCCAGGAGTGCGGCCGTGACGACGAGGCCCCAGAGGATGAAGTGGGTTCCCCGGTCCTGCACCAGCCCCTGGCTTTCCTCCATGAGCTGCCGGATCTCATCCAGCTGTATGTCGCGCGTCGCCATCTCCACACCGTCCTTCAAGCGATTGAGGGGCCAAACCCTTTTCTAATTCCGAATTACAGAGTACTCTGTTTTTCAGAGTTACACAATGCGGAGGGTCGAATCGGTGAATCAGGCATGAAGACGGACCCGGCACGGACAGGTCACGAGGAAGCTTTGTGGGGGAGCTCGCTGGCTATCTGGGCGGTGTCCATGGGAGTCTTGTGGGTGCTGAGTTTGATGCCGGGATTCTCGACGTGGCAGCGTGGGGTCTTCGGTGCCCCGTTGCTGACCACGACGCTGGCCTTCGTTGGTGTCCCTCTGGCCTGGAGTGCTTCCTCCAAACGTCCCAGTGCACGCTTACCGCAGACGTCCCGGGCGTGGAAGCGGGCATTGAAGACGGGCGGGATATCTCTTGCCGTCCTGGGTCCGGCCACGGGCTTGGGATTCCCGCTGGTGGCGTCGACGGGCGCAACCCCCTATTCGCTGCGGGGCGGGGTGGTCCTCGCCGCGGTGATGGGGGTGGCGGTTTTGGGGATCCTCTGGCTGACCCGCAGACTGCCTGGCGCCGTGCGAGGGGATTACGGTTACGCGCCTGCCCGCCTAATCGCACTTCTCACCGCCTCCGGCTTCGCGGCCGCAGCCCTTCACACCAGCTTCCCCAAGGCCGCCGCACTGCTTCACGTCTTCGTGTTCATAGGACTGGCGGAGGAGCTGCTGTTTCGAGGTGTGATCCAGGAGCGGATGGCTCAAGGGGCCGAAGCGGCCCGGACGCGCCTTGGTGAAGCCTTGGGTCCGGGGGTATTACCGGCGGCGGCACTTTTCGGGGCGTCCCACTTCCTGAGTCCAACGGGCCCGTTTCAGCTCGGCTGGGCTCTCTGGACCTTCATGGGCGGCCTGGCCTTTGGGGTCGTGTGTCACCGAGGCGGCAGCTTCGTCGCCAGCGCCCTTGCCCACGGAGTGATCATGGCCGTCCCGGTAGTCCTCGGGGCGGGTCCCTAGGCGGAGTCAGCCAGCCCCCGGGTAGCGGCCCAACTCCGCTTAGGGCCCGGAGGGCGACCTCAGTCCTTGTACGGGTCGAACGTCCGAGCCGGAGCCATACACACGATGAGGGGGTCGAGGGTGTGCTCGACCTGGATGGTATCTCCCTGGGCCGCCAGGACGTGGCGCAGGCGCCGGTAGGCCTGGGGCGCCTCGTCCAGGTCTCCCCCTCTCAGTACCACGCCCACCCGGTCCATCCACCGGGCCCATTGGTCATGGGTGATCCGGCCGGGGCGCACCAGGCGGCCCTTCTTCCACTTCCCCTTTGCCTCCATCCGTCCCATGACCCGCCCGGCGCCGTGCACGGTGGAGAAGAGGGCCGCAGCCGCAGAGTCGCTGGCTTCGGCGCCTCGCAGGATTACCGATGGGTCGCCCATGGAGCCCCCGACAAAGCCTCGCTGTCCGGGAAAAGCCGGCGTCGCGCCTTTCCGGACCACGACCCATTCACGACCCTCGTGCTGTTCCTTCCAGGCGAAATTGTGATGGTTGTGTACCAACTCCAGCTCGGTGCCTCCGAGGATATCAACAACCCGTCGGGCCACCCATTCTCGTCCGGCGTATGCGTATTCGCCGGCCAAAGACATGACGGCCCAGTAGGCCTCGCCGAGGGGTGTGTGCAGATCGAGCAGCACCTCGTGGTTCATGTTGGCCGCCCGTTGGGGCTGCAGCCCCTTCCAGGGGTGGTTCTGGGCGAGGGCCACAAACCCGTGGGCCGCGATAAAGCCGAAGCCTCGGGATCCGAAATGGACGCCGACCCATACCTCATCGTTCTCGTCGGAGAACACGTCCACGTAGTGATTTCCGCCTCCCACCGTGCCGAGCTGAGCCCGTGCCCGGTCCCGCAACTCGTCGCGGGTTTGTCCGTCCGGAATGGCTTCCCACGCCGGCGATTCGAAAAGGGGGTGGTCGACGGGGGCATCCACATCGGTGTTGGTCGGCCTTCCCAGGCCGAATCCGATCGTCGCCGCGATCTCGTCGGCGTATGCCTCCAGGTGAGGGCGGATGATTTCCGTCTTCAGGTCCGTGCGAATCGCCGCGTTGCCGCAGGCGATGTCCACGCCCACGCCGATGGGACTGACGCGCCCGTCGTAGGCCGCGACTCCGCCGATGGGCATGACGTACCCCCTGTGGCCGTCGGCCATGAGGGCCACCCTCTCCGCACGCTCCGAAACGGCCATGAGCTGAGCGAGGGTCTCCTGGTCGTGAGTCCCGAAGATCTGCATCGCTAGCTTCGGACGTGGTCAAGGCCAACCATCCGGGTTCCTTCTCGAGGGAGGGGATCGCAGAATAAGCACAAGGGCGAAGAAGGGCAGCCCCGCCTCCCTTGTGCGCCTCGACCTCCAACGGTAGTCAGGCAGTGTAGGGGTGATGCAGCCGAGGAGGCCGGCGTAGCGCCCGGGGCATCGGCGCCCCAGCTTCAGTCCATGCGCGTGCTGGTGATTGGGGGAGGCGGGTTCCTGGGGCGTCGAACCGTGGAAGCGGTGACGAAGCTGCCGGGGGCACGGGTGACGGTAGGCCACCGGGGCCGGTCTCCCGATCTCGGCTGGGTGGACCGCCTGGACGCGGAGGTCTCGAGTGTCCGCTTAGATCTCAAGGACCCGTCGACGTTTTCCGAGATGACCCGACACGACTGGGTCGTGAATGTGTCGGACACGCTGGCGGCTCCTCCGGACCAGGCCGTCGACTACGCCCTGGATCGGGGAG
>JAHEKK010000104.1:0-3921 GCA_024638395.1 Gemmatimonadota bacterium
GTCAATTGTCCTGAGAGGCGTCCCTGGCGGCGTTCTTCGAGTGTTCCCGAAACACTCGTTACGGGACCGCATGCCTCCACCCATCCTGGACCTGTGACCGGGGTTATGGCCGTTCCAGAACGAACTCGAGATCCACGATCGGTGAAGGGGCGTCGTGGTTGCCGATTGTGAGACGGGCCTCCAGCAGTTTGGTGCCGTCCACACCCAGAAGAGGCCGGTGCAGCAGCAGGGTGTACAAGACGACACCGTCGCGGTAGGAAAGGCTCAGGTCCGTCGTATGGTCGATGACCACGTTGGGGAGGAAGAAGGCATCGTCCAGCCTGACGGTCACGCACCCCGGACAGTCAGGTGAGGCGTTCTCGTCGGCATCGTACCCAATCGTGAGTTCGGCTTCGGCGACGAAAGCGGGCTGCCCATCGACCGTTCCTTGACCCGTGCCCAGATAGTCCCCGAGCCAGTCGGACGCCAGGTCGGGTACGTGCAACGACGCCTCGGGCACCGTTACGGCGTCCGAGCAGGATCCCAGGGCAAACCAGGCAAGCCAAACGCCACCCAACCCCAGCCACGTCCGCAGGGTACCTGCGTTCACCATGAGTGCGCCTCCGGTCGTGGCTGTGGCCAAGCGGGGCCAAGTCCTAGGGTTCCACAGTAGCCGCGACGGGCCCTTCGGCAAAGCACCTCTTGACCCCACCAGCAGGCGGAGCATGGGTGTGCCTTTGAATGCCCAGCCCCAGTTGGCACTGCTGCATGGTAGTGTGCCGCGAGCAGCGGCGGCTGGGTCGGGGCCAGTTTAGTCCGCCTCCCGCTTTCCAGATTGAAGCCGAATCCATATGCTGGCCTCGCACGGCCCTGCGAAGAGCCGCGGCCGACGCCACGCCCTTCTCCAGCAGGAGTCCCCTTGCCACCACCAGGTGCCAGAGTCACGCCGACCGCTGATGCTGGCTGGCCTGCCGCCCTCGACCAAGCCATGGCCGCCGAAGGCATTCGATACGTGGTCACGGTCCCGGACGGAGGTCTCAGCGAGCTCCTGGTCCGGTGCACCGAGGCCGGACGCGAGGTCGTCACGCTCACGACGGAGGAAGAGGGCGTGGCGTTCCTGGCTGGAGCATGGTTGGGAGGGGAGCGCGGAGTGCTGCTCATGCAGAGCAGCGGGGTGGGCAATTGCATCAACATGCTGACCCTCCCCCGAATCTGCAGAATGCCCTGTGTGATGCTCGTCACCATGCGCGGTACCTGGGGCGAGTTCAATCCCTGGCAGATCCCCATGGGGCAAGCGGTCCCTGACGCTCTAGAGAGCGTGGGCGTAACCACCTTCCCGGCCGGGTCGGCAGAAGCCGTCGGGCAGACGTTCAGGGCCGCGTGCCGGCAGGCCTACCACACGGGAACCACCGTGGCGGTCCTCGTGGACCAGCGCATTGTGGGGTCAAAGGACTTCCGGAGGGAGGGCAGTCATCGATGAGGCTCAACCGCCGGCAGGTGGTTCGCGAGTTGCTCGAACAGCGCGGCGAGGCGCTGGTGGTCACCGGCCTTGGCGCCTCTACCTACGACGTGTTCGCAGCTGGCGACGTCGACGCGAACTTCTATCTCTGGGGCGCCATGGGTGGAGCCACCATGGTAGGGTTGGGTCTGGCGATGGCTCAGCCCGGACGCCGGGTCGTCGTCGTCACTGGAGACGGGGAACTCCTCATGGGCGCCGGCGCTCTGACCGTCGTCGTCGACCAACGCCCCGCAAATCTCGCCGTCCTCGTTCTCGACAACGAAGCGTTCGGCGAAACGGGCCGACAGGCCGGCCTGACGTCGAGAGGACTCGACCTCGCCCACCTGGCGGCCGGTGCGGGCTTCCGGGCCACCTACACGGCCAGAAGCGAGGACGACCTCGGGGAGCTTACGAACTTGATCCTCCGCCAACACGGTCCGGTCCTCGGGGTGGCCAAGGTGGAGCTCTCCGAGGATCCGGTGGCCCTGCCCACAAGAGACGGCCCAGTCCTGACGCACCGGTTCCGAGAGGGCCTGAGCCTCCAAGCCGAATGACGGAGTTCAACCATGACTGAACTCGAGAAGGCGGAGATTCTCGTCGGAGGCCAATGGGGCCCTTCCAACTCGGGCACCTATTTCGAGTCTGAGGATCCCTACACCGGCCGTCCCTGGTGCCTCATCCCCGAGTGCGGACCGTCGGATGTGGACCGGGCAGTCACGGCTGCACACCAGGCCTTCCACCACGGCCCTTGGCCCACTCTCCACCCCTCTATCCGAGGACGGCTCCTCCTCCGACTGGCCGGGCTCATCGAGGAGCACGCAGAGGAGCTGGCCGAGCTCGAGGTCAGGGACAACGGCAAGCTCATGGCCGAGATGCTGGGTCAGTGCAGGTACCTGCCCCGATGGTACGAGTACTACGGCGGCCTCGCGGACAAGATCGAAGGCCGCGTCATTCCCGTGGACAAGCCGGACATGATGGTCTACACCCGGAGGGAGCCTCTCGGAGTGGTGGCCGCCCTGGTGCCCTGGAACTCTCCGCTACTGCTCCTGAGCTGGAAGCTCGCGCCGGCTCTCGCCGCCGGAAATACCATCGTGATCAAGCCCAGCGAGTACACCTCGGCCTCCACGCTGCGCTTTGCCGAGTTGTTTGCCGAAGCCGGGTTCCCGCCCGGCGTGGTGAACGTGGTCACGGGCTTCGGCGACCCGGTGGGCTCCGCACTGGTACGTCACCCAAAAGTGGCCAAGGTCGCCTTCACCGGAGGGGGGGCGGGCGGCCGGGCCGTGTACACCGCGGCGGCCGGCACCTTCAAGCACGTGACCCTGGAGCTCGGCGGCAAGTCTGCCAACATCGTCTTCGCCGACGCCCACCGGGAGGACGCCGTCAAAGGCGTCATTTCAGGGATCTTCGCGGCCACCGGCCAGACCTGCATCGCCGGAAGCCGACTCCTGATCGAGGAGAGCATACATGACGAATTCGTCGAGGAGGTGGTCGCATTCGCCCGCCAGGCCCGGCTTGGGGACCCTCGAGACCCCGAGACCCAGGTGGGGCCCGTCACCACCCAGGCGCAGTTCGAGAAGGTCCTGTCCTACGTGCAGTCCGCCCGTGACGAGGGCGCCACCGTGGCCCTCGGAGGCCGGCCGGGGACGGCTCCGGAATGTGGGAACGGACGCTTCGTCGAGCCCACGATTCTGACGGGGGTGAGGAACGACATGAAGGTGGCCCAGGAGGAGATCTTCGGGCCTGTGCTCGCCGTCATTCCGTTCAAAGACCTCGAAGATGCGGTCCGCATCGCAAACGACAGCGCCTACGGGCTGGCGGCGGGCGTTTGGACGTCGAACATGAGAACCGCTCACCGGATGGCGGCTCTCCTCGACGCGGGGATGGTATGGATCAACACCTACAGAGCCGTCAGCTACATGGCCCCCTTTGGCGGGATGAAGCAGAGCGGCATCGGCCGTGAGAACGGCATGGAAGCCATAGACGAGTACCTACAGACCAAGTGCGTCTGGGTGAGCAGCCAGGCCGAAGTGCCGAACCCCTTCGTGTTGCGGTGAGGGTCCTTGCATGGGACCCGTCAGAATCAGGTGGAGGCCGTGCGTCTGGGGGTCCCGCCGGGGCCCTGGCAAGACGTCGGCAAGTCTGGCCCGACTCCGGGGCACCCCGCATCTTGACCGTACTTCTGGGGCCAGCCTGGAGACCCCCTGAAGGGCGGGCAGCAGACGGCCGATGGGCGATCGGCAGGCTCGGGAGAATCGTCACCAAACGAGAACGCTATGGATCCTCAAGAAGTCCTGTATGCCGCGGCCCCACTGGTGGCCCTGACCAATCCGGTCGCCGAGGTGGCCCTGTTCCTTTCCCTCATCGAGGGACGGCCCCGAGCGGCCCAGCGGGCGGCGGCAATCAAGGCCGCGGGGGGAGTATTCATCATCCTGGCCGCCTCGGTC
>JAHEKK010000104.1:3931-8837 GCA_024638395.1 Gemmatimonadota bacterium
CCCGGCGTTTCGGGCGGCCGGGGGCCTCTTGGTGGTCATGATGGGCCTGGAGATGGCGAACGGGAACGAGCCGATGCTCCAGACTGCGACCTCGGGAGCAGACGACGACCGCCTTTGGGTGCCCTTTGTGATGCCCATGCTAGCCGGTCCCGGCGCAATCGTGACGGCGGTCAGCCTCTCGCTGCGGGAATCTGAGACTCACACGGTTCCTGTCTCGACACTCGCGGCGAGCGCGATCGCGGCAATGCTGGTCTTGGCCGTCCTCCTCGTGGCCGCCCTGGTGGCGAACCGAACGAGTATGCGAACGCGGAAAATCTTCACCCGGTTCTCCGGGATCCTCCTCGTGGCCATCGGCTTTCAGATGGGCTTTACCGGGATTGTCGAATTCTTCGGGATCTCGGTCTAGGGCAGGCCTGAGCGGACAGTCCCACACGACCCGACCAGGTACGACGCAGATCCGACCGACAACGAAGAACAGGTTGGCCAGGGCGCCCCAGGTCAGCTGGCGGAGGGGAGGGGATGGATCTGCGTGCGACTTCGCCGATCCTCGATCGTCTCGCGGCGCCGAAAGACGGGCTCGCTTCGCTCGACACCGTGCTCGCCGCTCGGCTCGAACCGACGAGTCCTTGCGGACGCCGAAGAGCGACCCCCACCCAAGCACCCCTCGCGTGCAGCCTTTGGACGACGGACTTGGACACGTCCCGTTCCTGGGCCGACCTCCTCGTGCGTTGCCCCCCCATGGAAGGACTTCGTAGCTTGGCCATCGAATCGACACGCAGTCCGCTCTGCCTGTCACGACATTGGCGAAACACTCCTGGCGGCTTCGATGGGCACTCCCGCGACCCGGGCAGAGAGTACCGGGTGACCGTCGCATGAGGCGGCCTCTCCAGATCTCCCTCGGCGAGGCGGCGGGGTTGGTCAGCTCCGGCGACACCCTGCTGGTGGGGGGCTTCGGTATGACGGGGAACCCTGTACACCTGCTTCATGCGCTCGCCAGGACGCATGCCACAGATCTGACGTACGTGGCCAACAACTTGGGCGAGGCGGACCTCGGAGGCGGCCGCCTCCTCAGGACCGGACAGATCCGAAAGGCCATCGGGTCGTTCTTCACGAGCAACCGCGAGGCCGTCGAGGCGGCTATGTCCGGCAAGATCGAGGTTGAGTTGTACCCTCAGGGGTCCTTCGCAGAAGCGATCAGGGCAGGCGGTGCCGGAATTGGCGGCTTCTTCACACCAACGGCCGCGCGCACCCTGCTGGGACAAGGTCGCGAGACGCGCTTGATCAACGGCGTTGAGCATGTGTTTGTGCCCGCACTCCGAGGCGATGTCGCTTTCGTTCGGGCGTGGAAGGCGGACAAGGCGGGTAATCTCGTGTATCGGATGACCGAGCAGAACTTCAACCGCGCGATGGCCACCGCCGCGGATCTGGTCGTCGCTGAAGTGGAGGAGATCGTCAACGTCGGCTCGCTACGCCCCGAGGAGATCCACACCCCCGGCTGCTATGTGGACTACATGGTCCAGGGGAGCCTTCAGCCCGAAGATCTCGGCTCATCCGCAGACGTGGTGGGCAGCTCTCGCAAGGACGATCCCGGCCGGCTCCAGATGGCGCGCCGAGCCTACGCTGAATTGCGGTCTGGAGAAGTGGTCAACCTGGGCATCGGGATCCCCACGCTGGTATCCGACATGATCCGTCCGGAGGATGGGATCACGATCCACACCGAGAATGGGATGCTGGGCATGGGGCCGCGTCCCGAGTCGGGGGGCGCGATGGATCACCCCGTCAACGCGGGCAAGAGCCCGGTGACCGCGCTTCCCGGATGCTCCTACTTCGACAGCGCCGAATCCTTTGCCATGATCCGAGGCGGCCATGTGGATGTCGCCATCATGGGAGGCCTCCAGGTCGATGAGCAGGGCAACCTGGCCAATTGGTCGGTACCCGGCAGACCCGTGCTGGGCGTGGGAGGGGCGATGGACCTGGCTACGGGCGCCCGCCGCCTCATCGTCGCGATGACCCATACCGACGGCGAGGGTCGCCCCAAGGTGGTCAAGGAATGCACTCTGCCCCTCACCGCCGAAGGCGCGGCGGATGTCGTCATCACGGACTTGGCGGTCTTCGTCGTCACTCCGAATGGGCTCGTACTGAATGAGCTCATGCCGGGAGCGACGTTGGAGGACGTGCGAGCGCGGACGGACGCATCGTTCAGCCTGGCCGAAGATCTCGAGTCCCGGATCTGATGTTCCTTTCGCTCCCCCGCATCAGGGTTCATCTCCGCCTGGTTCCCTCGATCGCGTGTCGGTCGATGGTGCCGACAGGGAGGGAGGATCCCGTTACACCCCCGGAGTTGGGACGAGCCCTCGCTCAATCCCTTTCACAAGGCCGATTCGCGGAGATCCAGGAAGCCGGACATCTTCCCCGTGTCGGAGCCCCCCTCGAGTTGGCACACCTCATCCGGACCCCTCTGGAGGATACTGTCCCATGACTGATGCCTTCGACCGGGGGATGAAGGTCCGGAGAGAAGTCCTGGGGGAAGATCATGTCGATCGAGCTGAGGCGACCAGGACCGACCTCGACCGGGACTTCCAGGAGTTCATCACGAGGTACGCCTGGGGCGAGGTCTGGAGCCGGGCGGGGCTCGACCTCCGTGAGCGGCACCTCATCACCCTCGCGGTTCTTTGCGCCCTCGGCCGGGAACACGAACTTGCGATGCACCTCCGGGCCACGGCTTACACCGGCGTGAGCCGTGAGGACGTCAGCGAGGTCCTACAGCACGTCGCCGTCTACGCCGGCCTTCCCGTCGCCAACTCGGCATTCCGACTGGCCAAGGAAATCCTCCCCGCGGTCGCCGACGCCGACCAGCAACCGTCGGATCCGGAGGAGAGCACATGAGAGACCGTCCGGACAGTGGTACGGACCACCCACCCTACCTTCACGAGCCGTACGTCTCGACCGTGTTGCGGGCGCCGCGCCGGCGCCTCGTACCCCTGACTGCAGGACTCGCCGAATCCACCGGACCCGTCTTCGGGCAGGACGCGGTCGGCGAGCTGGACCACGATCTCACCCGCAACGCGGTTCGCACCGCAGCGCCGCTCGGGGAGCGCATCGTCGTCACCGGACGCGTGCTCGATAGCGGCGGACGTCCCCTACAAGGGGCGCTCCTGGAGATCTGGCAAGCGAACGCTGCAGGTCGGTACATCCACCAGAAGGACCAACACGACGCGCCCCTCGACCCGAACTTCGCGGGTACCGGTCGCTGTCTGACGGACCATGACGGACGCTACTCCTTCACCACCATCCGCCCCGGCGCATACCCCTGGCTGAACCACGAGAACGCGTGGCGACCGCCCCACATTCACTTCTCGATCTTCGGGCGGAGCTTCAGCCAGCGCCTCGTCACCCAGATGTACTTTCCCGGCGACCCGCTCCTCGCCTTCGACCCCATCTACAACTCCATCCCGGGAGAAGCGGCAAAAGAGAGGCTGCTGGCTCGGTTCGATCTCTCCGTTACGCAGCCTGAGTGGGCCCTGGGATTCGACTTCGATCTCGTCGTGAATGGCGCTCAACAGACGCCATTCGAGAACGGTTCTCCATGAGACGGCCGGAGTCGAATGGCAGTGGAGCCCCTGGACTCTCTCCAAGCCAGACGATCGGTCCATTCTTTCATGACGTTGTCCGATTGACCGGATCGAACGACACCACAAGTGCGGGAGGGGGCGGTGAATCCATTCGTCTCGAGGGACGGGTTCTCGACGGCGCGGGTGACTTCGTGGACGACGCCCTCGTGGAGATCTGGCAGCCCGAGGCCGCAGGGACTGGACACGCAGAGGGCGGGAATGCCGACCGCTCAGGGGCCGCCGGTTTCGCCCGCTCCGAGACCGCAAACGAGGGACGATTCTCCTTCCAGGCCATCAAGCCCCCGATGGCGGCAGACGGCATGGTGCCCTTCGTTCTGGTCCGGCTCTTCGGCCGCGGTCTCCTCCGCTCGTTGGTCACGCGGATCTACTTCGAGGATCACACGCGTGCCGAAGATGCCGTGCTCATGTCCATCGACCCGGAGCGCCGCGGGACCCTGATCGCCGAGCGCGACGAGTCCACGGCGCCGCCGACCTACCGGTTCGACATCCACCTGCAAGGGGACCGTGAGACCGTCTTCTTCGAGCTACGGCACCCTCAACCGTGACGGACTCGCTCTTCGGGCCATCCCTTCTGGCCCCCCTCTACCAGGACCGTGAGATGGTCCACGCCATGTCCGACGAGGTCTTGGTGCGGCACATGATCGAGGTCGAAGTCCGTCTTGGCGTGGCCCAGGCAAAGATTGGCCTGATTCCGACTGAGGCCGCCGAGGCAATCGAACGAAGGGCGCGAGATTGGACACCGGCGATGACGGCTCTCCAGGCGGCGACAGAGGGGAATGGCGTCCCTGTAGCCGGCCTCGCCAGTGAGCTTCGGAGTCGGGTCGGCGGAGGCGCCGCGGGCTGGGTGCACTGGGGTGCCACCAGCCAGGATATTCTGGACACGGCCCGGGGGCTGCAGTTTCGGGACGCTCTGGATCTCATCGAGAATGGCATCCGGGATCTCGGTGCGAGCCTGGCGAGCCTGGCCGTGAAGCACCGGACTACGGTGATGACGGGCCGAACGCTCGGGCAGGCGGCCATGCCGGTGACGTTCGGGTACAAGGCCGCTTCGTGGCTCGCGTCCCTGGTGGGGAACCTCGATCGACTGGATGAGCTCCGGGCACGCTTGCTGGTGGTGCAGTTGGGTGGGGCCGTGGGGACCCTGGCAGCCCTCGGCGAGCACGGCCTCGCCGTAGAGGCGGAGTTGGCGAGGCAATTGGGCCTGAAGGTTCCGCCCTGCCCTTGGCACACGAGGCGCGAGGCGGTGGCGGAGTTGGCTGGGTGGTTATCACTCC
>JAHEKK010000105.1 GCA_024638395.1 Gemmatimonadota bacterium
TCTGGTACGGGGCCCGGAGTCGGCGCGAGTCCTTCTACGAGGGGGACTTCGACGAGATCGCCGAGGAGAACCCCAACTTCGAATGGCACCTGGCGCTGTCCGAGCCGCTGCCCGAAGACAACTGGACCGGCAAGACCGGCTTCATCCATCAGGTGCTCTACGACAGCTACCTGAAGGACCACAAGGCGCCCGAAGACTGCGAGTACTACCTGTGCGGTCCTCCCCTCATGATCGCGGCGTGCAAGAAGATGCTCATCGATCTGGGGGTCGAAGAGAAGGACATCATGCTGGACGACTTCGGTTGAGTCGAAGCTGGACTGCATGAGGCGACTTCCGCGGATCGGCCGCCCTCGGGCGTTGCGCCTTTCGCAGCGATCGTAGCCGTGCCAGCATGACCAGCGAGAGTCTGGATCCCAGATTGAGCCCGAGGGGGAAGGTGCTGCTTCCCCTCGGGCTCCTTCTTCTCGTCGGCCTTACGATCCATCGACTGTTCATCGCCGACGCTCCCGCGGTGACCATCGAGATCAGCGGGCCCATCATGGGCACCAGCTACTCGGTCAAGCTGGACGTGCCCTCGCTCGGCGCCCAGGAACGGACCCGGGTCTCGGACGTGATCCGCGCCCGCCTGGACGAGGTAAACGGCCTCATGTCCACCTACGATCCCGACTCCGAGCTGTCCCGTTTCAACGCCAGCCGTTCCACCCAGCCTCAGGCCATGTCGGCCGCGACCCTCGCGGTGTTCGAGATGGCCGAGCGGGTGAGCGCCGCGTCCGGAGGCGCACTGGACGTGACGGTGGGACCGCTGGTGGAGGCGTGGGGGTTCGGCGTGGCCGATCAGCCTCCGGTGGTCCCGGCAGACGATGTGTTGGCGGAGCTGGCCGAGCGGGTGGGATACCGATTGTTGAGCGTGGACACGGACGGGGGGACGTTGGCCAAGGCCAATCCGGAGGTCGAGGCCGACCTGTCGGCGGTGGCCAAGGGGTTCGCGGTGGACCGGGTCGCCGAGGCGCTCGATTCGCTGGGCTATCACCGGTACCTGGTGGAGGTGGGCGGCGAGCTCAAGGCCGGAGACGCCAAGGCGAACGGGGACGCTTGGCGGGTGGCGATCGAGACGCCGAATGTCGCCGTCCGGGAGATCTACGGGGTCGTGGAGCTTGCCAGGGAGGGGGTGGCCACGTCGGGCGACTATCGGAACTTCTATGAGCTGGACGGGGTTGAGTACGCACATCTCATCGACCCCCGAACGGCCCGCCCCGCGCGGCATTCGGGGGCTTCCGTGAACGTGATCCACCCCAGCGCCGCCGCCGCCGACGCCTGGGCCACGGCCCTGAGCGTTCTGGGCCCGGACGAGGGGTTCGAGGTGGCGGAGCGGCTGGGATTGGCGGCATTGTTCATCACGCGGAGCGAGGACGAGTTCCTGGCCCGAGCGACGACGGAGTTCGGGGACCGGCATCAGGTGGCTGGTTCAAGTAGATAGGGATCAAGATGGCGATTACCATAGCGATCACCGTGGTGGCCGTGGCCTGGATCATGATCGGGCTGGCGGCAGGCACCATGGTCGGCCGGACCAGCTTGAAGGGCTCGTGCGGGGGCCTGGGTGGTGGATCGTGCGCCTGCGGCAAGGCGCCGGGTGAGGGCTGCGAGCTGGAGGCGATAGAAGAGGCGGCCTGAGGGGCTGCGCCACGTCGGGCACGTTCGCGCCACAGGCACGTTCGCGCTACGTCGGGTACGTCGAGGCGGGTTGGGCGGCTTCAGTCGTGGTCGGCTGACTCGTCACCGAGACCCGAGGCGCATCCCTCAACTGACCAGGCTCCGATACAGCACTACAATCCCGGAGGTGAATCATGATCAATGCCCACCTGTTCACCGCTCGGGACATCATGGCCACCAAGCTGATCACGCTCTCGCCGGAGACGTCGATCTTCGACGCCATCGACCTGCTCCTCAAGCATAAGTTCTCGGGGGCCCCTGTCGTGGAGAAGGACGGAATCCTCTGCGGCGTCCTGTCCGAAAAGGACTGCATGCGGGTCCTGGCGGGCGGCAGCTACGATCACCGCGAAGGCGAGGAGCTGATCTCCGTGGCCTCGTTCATGAGCCGCCATCTGATCACCATCAAGCCCGACGACGGCATCTACCACATCGTAGACACCTTCGACAAGCACAACGTGCGGAGGTTGCCCGTCGTGGAAAACGGTCGTCTGATGGGGCAGGTGAGCCGCCGGGACGTCCTCCGGGGCATCAAGAAGATGGAGGACGAGCTCATGAAGTACTACGCGCAACCGCTGCCGGTCGACCGCAGGGCCCCACGCAGCTTCTTCAGCGTCACGGGGCACGAGGCGTCCGAGTTGGGAGCGAAGCTGAGGCGGTAGGGGGGGACGCTCCGGTGGCCGCTGCTGCTTCGTTGAAGCGATCGTCCCGATCGATCAGGGCCTAGCACGCCAACTGTCTCGCGTGAACGAAGAACCGCGCGATCTGGCGGGAGGCGACCGCCGCCCCCCGCTTGATCGAGCATCCGGGTGCCCCCGAGACCGTGCCCCAGCCTGACCGAGCATTCGGTGCCTACGGAACCGCGCCCCGCTTGATCGAGCATTCGCGCGTCGCCGAGGTGCGCTCCCTTGGGGGAGCATCCGCGCGTCCCAAGAAGCCATGGACGGATTTGAGGAGCCGGGTCTCCTCGAGACCCGGCTCCTCTACTGAGGCGGCTCCAGAGGCCGCCCGCCCAACCCTCACGACGCTCGCGAGCCCATCGCACCTTCGACGTCTCGATACCTCTTCCTCGGGCGTCCAGCCAGACGTGAGAGCGTCGAAAGAGCCCTCGTTATCTTCCTCTATGTCGTGGCCATGAAAAGCTATAGGGGGACGTATGGGGTTGGAAATGGCGGTGCTCGAGCAGCGCAGGAACGGGGTCGGCCGGGGCGGGGAGCACCGTGTATCGAGTGAGGGTGAAGCGAGTGTAGGCGTATGGAGAAGCCGGGATCGGGGTGCCGGTAGGACCGGCGGGAGGGGGAGCAGGGGACACGCTGGCGCAGACCCGGACACGCTCGACGACCTGGCCCACGAGATCACGACCCTCTACGCCCACGTCCACGCTGCCACCCATCACCTGCTCATCCTGATCGCAGAGTTCGACCGGCTTCGGGGCTGGGAGGCTGCAGGCCACAGGTCTTGCGCCTACTGGCTCGCGTTCAACACGGGCATCGATCTTGGAGCGGCGCGGGAGAAGGTGCGGACGGCGCGGGCTCTCGTGGATCTCCCGGAGACCAGCGGGTCCATGGCGCGAGGCGAGCTGTCGTTCGCGAAGGTGCGGGCCCTCACGCGGGTGGCTACGCGCGAAAACGAGACCGAGCTGCTGGAGTTCGCCCGAGCGGGGACCGCCGCCGCGCTGGAACGCCTAGTGCGGGGATGGAAGCACCTGAGCCGGCTCGACGAGCAGGAGCGGGACCGGGAGCGCCATCGATCTCGCTCCTTCTCAGTGGTTCCCGACATCGACGGCATGTACGTGGTCAGGGGAAGACTCGATCCCGAGGTCGGTATGGTGATGATGAGAGCGGTGGAAGCGGCTCAAGACGCCTTGTACAGGATGGAGCAGGCGGAGCTCGCAGGACTGGCGGAGGCGCTTGGGATGGGAGAGCCGAAGCAACTCGAGGCCACGCCTCGGCAGAAGAGGGCGGACGCGATCGGACTTGTGGCCGAGCGGGCGCTGGCCGCGGGATTCGACGGGATGGACAATGACCGGCGCCAAGCCGCGGTGGGGAGAGAGGGCGACGCGGCAGGAGAGGGCGACTCCGCAGGAGAGGGCGACTCCGGAGGAAAGTGCGACACGCGTAGCGCCACAGTCGCGCAGAGAAGTTGCCAGCCGGGCACTTCGGCGGTCGCGCGGAGAGGGAAGGAAACCGCGGGCGAGGACGAAGCACGGGACGTCACGGGACCAACGCAAGAAGGCCGGCGCCGTGAGGTCGGTCAGAGCACCGAACCGGGACGGCTCTCCGGCACTCGGGCGGAACGCTACCAGGTCGTGATCCACGTCGACGCAGGCACACTCGAAGCCGAGGGCGATCTTGGCCGCTCGGAGCTCGAGGACGGGACACGCGTTTCCGCGGAAACGTCGCGGCGGTTGGCGTGCGATGGGAGCACAGTCCGACTGATGCGTGGGGCCGATGGATCCGTTCTCGACGTGGGCAGAAAAACGCGGACGGTTTCTCCAGCCATTCGGCGAGCGTTGGAGGTTCGGGACCGGGGCTGCCGGTTCCCTGGGTGCGGGCTTCGATTCACGGACGCGCATCACGTCCGGCATTGGGCAGACGGAGGGAGAACCAAGCTGGCCAACCTGGTGCTGTTGTGCCGAAGGCATCATCGGGCGGTGCATGAGGACGGGTTTCGCGTGGGGTTGGGGCCGGACGGCCGGGCCAACTTCTACGATCCGAAGGGCCTTCCGCTTCCGGACGTGCCCGACCCAGTCTACTTGGGAGAACGGCCGGTCGAAGCACTGATCCGCCGGAATCGGCTCCGAGGGGTCAACCCAGGCGCCTGGGCCAGTGCGAGGCGGTACCGGCGGGAGATCGACATCCCGTGGGACCTCGAGGCAGCGGCGAGGGAGGCGCTGGATTCGGGGTGATCGGTGGGGCGGCGGGGTCAAGAGCGATTCGGGGTCCTGGCCCGGCCCAAGCACGCCTCCGGGGCACGTCGCTTGCACCTTTGCCAAAGCCGGTGTTTGCCCAAAGCCGGAGGTAGTCATGGATCCCAAGATGGATCAAGCGTTTCTCTACGTATTCGGCGGATTCGTCGTGTTCGCGGTCCTGACGATCTGGAGGCGGTTCTACGCGTAGTCTGGACACGTATACTCGGGGAGCCCGCCTGCGTCGTTGGTGACCACCTCGTCGGGCGGCACTCCACCAACCAGTCACGCTCGGGCTTCATGGGAGTCCCGGTGGTCATCCCCTTGCCGCTTTCATCCGGCCAGTCCACTGCGTCTCGGCCCTTTCCGCGGAAACGCTTCCCCGAAGCACCACCGGCGCCCGACTCAGCCGATCAGGAGAAGGGAGTGAGCTCCCGAGCCAGGGGGCCCGTCCGGTTGAACAGGCCGCGTGTCAGAGTGATCTTCCATGCTCAGGAGGGATGGCAGAGTGGTTGATTGCACCGGTCTTGAAAACCGGCGGGCGCAAGCCCACGTGGGTTCGAATCCCACCCCCTCCGTTAGATGGATTCAGGTGTCCCAAGGCCCAATCCGCTAGCCGAGTGCGAGGCGTTCGAACCCAGACGGGTCGGGGCGAGCGGAGCATCCCCCAGGCTGAATCCGCTCATGGGGCGGCGACATGGCGAGGGGAGAGCGTGCGAAGCAGGTACCGGGCGTCCTAGCTGTGAAGAGATGAGCTTGTCGGGTAGCCCGTTGATATGGGGTGCAGCCTCTTGCAGACTTGTGGGATACGCCCGGCCTGGCAGCTGCGTGCTATACGGACGATTTCTATCTCGCGAGTGTGACGTACGGCCCCGAAAGGCGTCTGATGGAATTCACGATCGGTCGGACGGAAATCCGCAAACGGAACCGGAACGTCGTCGGAGGACTCGTCTTCGGCTCCATGCTGGCCGCCCTCATCGTGGTGCAGAACCAACGGAGCCCGGACGTCTACAACACAACACTCCTATGGTCGGTGGTCGGCTTCGTGGTGATCGCGAACGTCGTCAATCTCGTCCGTCACCTGCGCTACGTACGGTTGACGAAGAGCCACCGCCTCGAAGTCCTCGACGACTCGATTCGATTCGTCACAGGAAACGAGATGACCGAGCTGCAACTGGAGGATGTGGCAGCCATCCGCTTGTTCCACCGGAGAAAGGAGCTGCTGCACATCCAGGTCCTGCTGAAGAACAAGCGCGGCATCCGGCTGGAGGGGTACGACGACCTGGAGGGGCTGTCCCGTCTGCTCCAGAACAGAGTGCCGGATTCCACGATCACCTAGCCCGTGACGGAGTCCTCCCGCCGCCGGAGCATGGATCCGCCACACGAGGGGCAAATGAGCGGGAACACATCGTAGATCCGTGCGATCAGCGCAGCCCAGCGAGAGGAGGAAGGGCTGGAGACGGAGGGGACGGGTGACTCCGGTGAGCTTGGCTGGGTCGGCTGTTCCCTCGGCAGAGCCTCGACGGGATCGCGACCCATGGCAACCACGAGTGGCCGCAGGCGAGCGTTGGGTGCCAATACCCCGTGATAGCGGTGGCGGTGAAGGCGTGGCGGTGGGATGAGCAGGGCGAGGCGCTCAAGGAACTCCAGTGGTGTGAGCGAGAGCGCGGTCGTGCCGTCGGGTGCGGCGCGTGGGAGGCGGTAGACGACGCGTTCGGAGCGGGCGTCGGCCTCGCCGTAGGGGCGCGCGTTGCAGGACGAAAACACGCCCCGGTCACGCTATTCATTATCAGAGGTGCGCGACGGGCGCTCATTGCCGTGCTGTCACTGGCGGTGTTCGCGGAGAACGCCGGTATGATCAAGCTTGCCGGCTCCGGGCAGTTGAGGGCCGGAATTCCGGTGTACGCCTACGGCTACCCCGGGGGCGTCCGGGTCGCTCGGGACGACGGAACGGTAAGGGCCCGGGATGCCAATCGCATCCTGCTCGACAACATTGAGCCCCGGAGAGGAAGCTCGGGGGGGCCGATTCTCGCCTCCGACACAGACGAAGTCGTTGGCATCGTCCTTCAGCGGGCCTCGGGTGAGGGCGAGCAATACGCTTTGGAGATTGACCTGATCACGATTCTCCTGAGGGCGCAGCCAGACTTCGCAGAGCTGTTCAGGGAGTAGCGCCGATTGCGCGCTAGACCCAGGACCTCGCCCTGAAGTCTGGCCTCGAGTCGCTCAAGGGGCGAACGGTGGATGCGTGCACTAGCGGGACGGGGCACAGCGTGCCTTGCCAACGTTTTGCCAACGCCCCCCGAGAACAGACGCAGCCAAACGCAAAGCCCAGACCGCGTCGAACCCCGAAAACCCCCATCCCCGTAGCCAGATGCAACCACACGCAACCAGACGCAGAAGGAACGGGTCGCGGAGGCCACGGATCGCTGGTCGAATCTGGAGGAGCAGAACGTGATCCGTAATCAGTGCAACCCCTATCGGGACCAATACAACAAGAGCCCCCGCCGGGGTCATGAGAACCTCGACACCGTGCCCTCGCCACCCTGACCATGGCCGACTCCACACCGGGGCCCGTAGACCTCGACCTCTCCGCTCGACTCGAAGGGGAGGTACTCATCGTGGACTACGCGATCCACAATGGGCTCGACGAGCCCATCTACGTCTATGCGGTTCCGGTCGATCTCGAAGCGAGAGCGCTCCGTCCGGGCGAGGCCTATCGGGACGTCGACCCCGACGAGGGCGTCCTCATCCTCTCGTTGATCCCGCCCCCACCACCCGTGGGGGTGGACTTCTTCCAATCACCCACACCTCTCTCGCGCCGCGTGGGATCCGGAGGTGTGTTCCACGGCGAGCTTCGGCTGGCCCTTCCGGTGTCGACGTGGGACGGGTATCCACCCATTCCCGACGAGCCCGAGCCGGCGGTGGCCGATCGAGAGGAGCCGAGTGGGCCCGAAGGATCGGCGGAACAGCCCGACCTGGAGATGGAGGTGGCCACGCTCCGTCTCACCACCGGATTCCGTCCCGAATCGGGGCTCGTGGAGCGCCGGCCCGGGCCCGACCCGGACACCTTCTGGCGCGTGGGGACCCATTTCCGGACGCGGACGGCCGAGATCACCCTGGCCGAGCCGATACCGGTCCGACCCTGACCTCCCCGCTACCGCCCCATCGGCAGTGCGTCCAACTCCAGCCGCGTCTTCAGCTCGCCCTTCGTCACCACCGCCTCGATGTTGCGCGTGTTGGCGACGTCGTCGAGGGCTTTGGCCCTCAGCAGCACCAGGTCGGCGAGACGGCCAGCCTCGATGGTGCCCATTTCGCCGTCGAGTTCGAAGACCTCGGCGGGGCGCAGGTGGTGGCCCGCCGCGCTTCCCACGGCGGGAGCCCGGCCCGCACCTGCATCTCGAGCTCGCTAAGGGAAAGGAAAGACCTTCTTCCTCGAGCCGCTGACGCCGGGTCTTCCTCTACCTAGGTCTAAAGAGCCTCGGGACGATCACCCGGCCCGTCGTGGAAGGACCGAGAACCGTTCGTGAGGCCCGAAGGCCGAACCCACACGATCGAGGGCTGCGTGAACCTGTCTCTTGCCAACGTTTTGCCAACGCTGCCCGAGAACAGACGCAACCAGACGCAAAGCCTGGAGCGCGACCAACGTCGAAAACCCCCATCCCCGCGGCCAGATGCAACCACACGCAGAAAACCTGTTGGAACTTGAAAACCGGCGGGCGCAAGCCCACGTGGGTTCGAATCCCACCCCCTCCGTTACGAAGCCGCGAGCAATCGGGATGCCCCACGCATCTGCGGACCGCGGACGGCCGGACCGATTCGAACCAGGTTCGAGCCGAGCGGCCAGCACGTCGGTGCGCGCATGCGGCCCGGGCGGTCTTCCGCGAGACGAGCGAGGATCGCCGAAGGCGACCGCAGCTCAATCCCACCCCCTCCGTTAGCAGCTGTGTTGGATCTGGAGCTGGCCGAGGGGGATGGAAGGATCCCACCGGCGGCCGTCGCTGACCATGGCGTTCAGAATGGTGAGCAGCTTCCTCATGCAGGCGACCTGGGCCACCTTGGGGGGCTTGCCGCGGTCCCGCAGCCGACGATAGAAGACCCGGATGACCGGGTTCCACTTCGTCGCGCTCCAGATACTCAGGTAGAGAGCTGATCGCACGGGGGCACGTCCGCCCCAGACCATTCGTTTGCCGCGGAAAGACACCG
>JAHEKK010000106.1 GCA_024638395.1 Gemmatimonadota bacterium
AGAGTAGTGGCCGCCAGGTGACCCTTCGGACCACCCCAGCAGGGCCATACATGTGATTCTCGGCCCCTGGGGGACGGGTCTTGATATCCGGGAACCTCGTTTACCGCCTCAGGACGTCGTGCCCGGCCGGGGCCCCTGGGCCCTCCTACGCTGCCGTCGACGTTTCCACGGGTCTGGACTCTCTCCGGGCTCGGAGCCATCCGTCCAGGGAGAAGGATCCCGGACCGTTGGCGAAGAAGAAGAGCCACGTGAAGGAGTAGAACGCGGAAAGCTCGCCCCCATTGAGAATCGGCCAGAATCCTCTCGGGAAGTGGACCTGGAAGTAGGCAATGGCCATCTGACCGGAGAGCAAGAAGGCCGTCGGACGGGTCAGGAGTCCCATCACGATGAGCATCCCGCCGAAGAACTCGAGAACGCCGGCCAGTCCCCTCTGGGTCATCAGCTCGACCTGGTTTCCGTCAAGCCAACCGAAGAGTTTCTGGGCGCCGTGCTGCATGAACAGGACGCCGGCGGCGATCCGAAGGGCGTTGAGCGTGAACTCGTTGAAACCGCCTCTGTTGGTTACAGACATGGGTTGTGGCTCGAGTCGCGTCGGGAGAGGGGAATGCAACGATGGCGGGGTCTACCCGCTCCGGCCCTGATACGACCCACCAGCCGGTTGGTTCCGCCCGGTTCGAAACTGACTCGAGATGCGAACCCGGGGGCCGGACGAGGCGCTATCCGGCCCCGAGTCGCTTTCGCTCCCGCCGTTCTCTTTTCCTTCGCCGCCGGGCCTCCCGCTTGGATTCGCCGAGCTCCCGGAACTCGATCTCGACGGATCCGAGAACCGCGTGGCCCTCGACCCGGACCACCGGGGCGTCCGGACGCATCGAGGCAGGGCTGTTCTGCTGCTGCTCGAAACTGCCCAAGAAGGCGGAGCCTCGGCCTTCGACGTACAAGCCTTCAGGGGCGATGACCTCGATGGATCCGAGGACGCTAAAGCACTTGATGACGGTTTCTCCGGGTCCCAAAAGGGCTTCGCGCAGATCGATCACGGTGGATCCGAAGACGCTCACCACCTGGGTTTCCCGAGCGGGGATCCAACGACCCTGACGCTTGGTCTCGCTGAAAATGGACAGGGTGCGATCCCGCTCTCTTACTCGGCCCGCGGGTACGGAGGCGGAAACCCGTCCCTGGATCGCAGTACCTGAGCCGCCCTCCAGCTTGGCGGGAACGTTGCCCGTAGGCAGGTCACGAAGCAGGACCGCCAAGGCATCCGTCGTCTTGGCGGCGTGGGCCTGGGTTACTCGACGTTCGAAATCGTCGAGCGTCAGGTGGTCCTGAGCGAAATGCTCGCTCAGCAGGTCTATCGTGTCGGCACGGGCGGCCGCGCTCACCTGCTGAACCGGTGAGCCTGCCTCCCTGGGTTGGAGGTGCGATGACCGTTTGCCTCGTTCGCCCGTCATTTCGTCTCCCTCTTCCCCACTACCCGGGAGGCCCGAGCTGCCTTTTCACACGTTGGCCCAGCCTCCGGCGTTGTCGGGCCTCCGCGGCGGACTCTCCGTGCCGCCTGATCTCTACCGCGGCGCCCCCCCATATGGCAACACCGCGGATCCGAACCACCGGTGCCCCCGGGTCCTCGACAGCCCGGGCGCCTGCCTCGGCGTCGAAGCCGCCCATGATCCCCACCCCTCCGAAGTCGACCTGTAGTTCAGGCGGCACGATGACGTTGACCCCGCCCATGACGCAGAACACCCAGATATCCGTTACTCCGGGACCGAAGCGAGCCTCGCGGAGATCCAACTCGACTCCGCCCTGGAAAGCGACCGCGTAGTTCTTCCGTGCGGGGATCCAGCTACCGGATCGCTGGGTGCCGCCCCAGAATCCGAACGCCAGACTCCGCTGACGGACCGAGTCGGCTGTTGCCCGTCGTATGCCCGCCGCTGTGCTGGCCGGCATCGGATGAGACACGGGCAGGGGCTCCGGGAGCAACGCCCTGAGGGCTTCCTCGGAGGTTGCCCGATGAGCCAGATCGAGTCTGGATTCGAATTCCTCGAGCGTGAGTCGATCCGAGGCGAACTGCTCAGTCAGGGAATCGATCACCCGATTCCGCAAACTGAGGGCAGGAGGTCCCGTTTCGGTGTGTTCGCCCGTCATCGTGTCCGTGCTGGTGGTGGGATCGAGCGGTGAAATGATCCGCTATCGAGTACGAACCTCGCCCCCGATTCCTTGGGCGGGCAAGCGAGTCACCCCCGGGAAGCCGCGTGTCGGAGCGACTTGACATGCGGGGTTCCAGGGGCGCTCATACGTACCCTCAGCCGAAATGCGGCCCCAACAGGAGAGTGGGACATGCGCCATCCTCGTTCGATTCGCACCGCGATGCTCCTCCTTGCCATCGCTATGGCCGGCGCCCTCTCGGCCTGCGCCACGGGTGCTGGAGGCTCCTCCGACGGCACCCGGCGCAGCGCCAATCGGATCACGTTGGAGGAGTTGGCCGACTACACCACGCTCAGCGCCCTCGATGCGATCCGGCGGCTTCGGCCCCGGTGGCTCCAGGCCCGGGGTTCGACGGCGGGAGGCGCCAATGAGCCGGTGGCCATTCTCGACGGTGCCCGTCTCGGGAGCCCGGACGCGCTCAGCAGCGTGTCGGTCTCGGACATATCCGAGATGCAATTCCTGAATGCCAGGGACGCCACGCTCCGGTTCGGTACGAATTTCCCGGGCGGGGCGATCGAGGTCCGAACCAGAGTCCGCTGACCGGGGGGCCTACCGAAGGGCGGGTAGGCCTCGTCAGGTCAGTGCCCGCCGTGCAAATGCGCCCAGGACACGGTGGCAGGCACGGATCTCGTTCACATCGACCCACTCGTTCAGACCATGGGCCTGAGCGATGGACCCCGGTCCGAAGCAAAGAGCAGGGGTCCCCACCTGGTTGAGAAAGCACGCATCCACCCAAGCCGTCATGCCTTCGATGCGACAGGCCGATCCGACGGCCTCCGCGCTTTGGACGAGGCCCGTGACCAGCGGGTGTGAGGTGGGTACTTCCGTGCCGGCACGGAATAGCCCGGGAATCACGTCGACGGCCAGTTCGGGGATCTGCTCCCGCGCCCGCACGACCATGTCGTCTATCTGGGCGAGCAGTTCTTCTCTCGACTCGCCCGGCAGGGTGCGACGCTCCACCGTCAGGGAGCATTCCTCGGGGTATACGCTGGGGGCCGTGCCGCCACGAATGGTGCCGGCGTGAATCGACCCGTGGCCCACCAGAGGGTGGACTCGAGCCGTCTCCAGACGGCGCCCTTCCGTCGCCAGGACCGTCAGGAGGCTCCCGGCGTGGACAATGGCGTCGACCCCCACGTCGGGCCGGGAGCCGTGGGCGGCCCTCCCATGGACGTGGAAGTCCACCCACAGGAATCCCTTGTGGGCCGGCATCACGGCGAGACTCGTGGGCTCGCACACGATGGCCCCGTCGGCGGTGATCCCCGATGCGACGAGGTGCTGCATGCCCAGAGAGGCGTGCTCTTCATCTGCGGTGAGGGCGACGATGAGCTCACCCGCGAGGTCGAGGTCCGCCAGCTCGGCAGCGGTGGCCAGGGCCGCCGCGACCCCTGCCTTCATGTCGCAGGCACCCCGGCCGAACAAGCGGCCGTCCCGAACGGTGCCGGAGAAGGGGGCCTCCATCCCCGCCACCCCTACCGTGTCGGTGTGGCCGTTGAAGAGCAGCTTGGGCCCGCCCCCGGGGCCGCGCCGCGCGACGACGTTGAACCGGCCCGGAGCCACTTCCGGTGTTTCCACGTGATAGCCCCAGCCCTCGAGCCAATCCGCCGTCCGTTCCGCTATTTGTGACTCGCCCTGACCCCCTTCCTCGAGGGTGGGGTTCACGGAAGGAATCTGGACGAGTTGAGCCGTCAACTCGACGGGGTCGACGCGGGGCATTCAGGGCAGCCTGCGGAAAAAGGTGTGATCGAATTGACAGAGGATTTAACAAACGGCACGGGCGGGTCGAAAGAGAAATGACAGTTCAGGGTCCCCTTGGAGGGTGTTTCGGGGGCCTTTGGCCCGACTCGAACGAGGGTATTCGGCACATGGCACGGATGGTGCAAGAACACTACGCCACGGATCACAACGCGGGAGGCGTCATTCGCAAGATCACTGTCAGTCTGATTGGGACCGCGGCCCTTGCGGCCGGTCTGGTCCTTCTCCGGCAGGGAACTGCTCGGCCGTCACTTGAAACGGCGACCGTCGAAGAGGTCCCGCCTGGGGAGGAAGTGCCTGGAAAGATCCGGTTGGATAGGCTCAGAGAGTTGGGCATCTGACCCTCTAGTTGGGTATCTGAGTGGCTCGGATGCATCGGTGGCCGAATCGCCGCGACGCTTCCGGGGCGCCACACCAGGCAGGTGCTTTGACCAATAAGAAGAGGGGGGCGACCTTGCCGGGTCGTCCCCCTCTCTGCAAACAGAACGGCGAAATGCCTGACCTCAGGAGAGGACAGGAAGCCCGGCGGGCCCGTCGATCGTCAACACCGTAGAACCGTTCCGAAGCCCCTCAGCCGAAGTGCGCGTAGTTCTTGGCGATGTACTCGCTCCACTCCGGTGGAACGTCCGTGTCGGGGAAGATGGCTTGCACGGGGCACTCGGGCTCACAGGCTCCGCAATCGATGCATTCGTCGGGATGGATGTAATACTGATCGTCGGCCTCGTAGATACAGTCTACGGGGCACACCTCAACGCAACTGGCGTCTTTCGTACCGATGCAAGGCTCGGCGATGATGTACGTCATCTGTGGCCTCTGAGAGACAAAGAAAAATCGGACCCTATCATCACGACTGTGGTCGGGGGTGGCAAGGCCAGCGGGGAACCATTGTTCCACCCTCCCTGTATCGGCGTAGGCGACGTATGATTGAGGCCCTTTCAGCGTTTGGCGGGACGATGCGTCCATCAATTGGATCGAGATCCAGGCTGCCCCCTGTCGGCATCCTCGTGGGGTGCGGCCTCGTGGCCGCGGCCTTCGTTCCCGTTGCCGCTCAGGATGTGGGATCCGTCCGCGGAACGGTCTTCGACTCCGTATCGTCCTCCCCGCTGTCCGGGGCCGAGGTCTTCATCTGGGACACGCACCTCCGGACCGTCACGGACGGGAGCGGCGAGTTCACCCTCGACTCGGTGCCCGTTGGGAGCCAGCGGCTCGTTTTCGTCCACCCTCTTCTCCTCGAGCTCGGGGTGTCTACCGGGAATGCGGAGGTCTTCGTTCCCTCCGGAGGACAGGCGGAGGCCGCCATGGCTACGCCTTCGCCGTTCACGATCCTTCGCAACATGTGCCTTCTGGAGGGGGGGAGTCCCGGTTCAGCGGTTGTCGTGGGTGAGGTGGGCGACGTCTCTTCGGAGGTGGCCATTCCGGGGGCCAGGGTCCAGCTGAGCTGGCAGGATGATCTCGGCTCGCCACACGCCACCGAGTCGGTTTCGAATTCCCGGGGCTGGTTCCGCTTCTGCGACGTTCCGGCGGGTGTCGAGGTGGCGGCCACGGTCCATTTTCTGAATCAGAGCTCGGGTCGCCGGTTGCTACACCTCGACGTCGGCACCGATGAGTGGCTCCCGTTCCTGGTCGGGGACCTCGAGCCCGGCTCCCTCACCGGCACCCTGCGGGACCAGGACCGGGGGTGGGGTATCGAGGACGCCGAGGTGGGCCTTGTGGGAACCCTTCACCGTGCTGTTTCGGGCCCCGGCGGATCTTTCCGGTTCTCCTCCGTGCCCCCCGGGGAGTACACCCTTCAAGTCAAGCACCTGGCCTACGGTGAGCGGAGTGACCGGGTCCTTATCGGCGACGCCATGGCGGTCTCTGTCACCGTCAACATGAGTGTCGACCCCATCGAGCTGGCCCCGATCGAGGTCCGGGGTGAGGCCATCGTGGATCTCGATGGGATCGTGGCAGGCGGTACGTTGATCACCGCCCAGGAAGTCGAAAAAGTGCGCCACCGCGCACGCGACCTCGCGGACATCTTGCGCATGCAGCACATGACCGATCTGGTGGTGCGACGGGGCGCCACGGGAGAGCTATGTGTCGGGGTGAGCACCGGCCAGGTGCGCCTCTTCAAGTCCGAATGTACGTCGGCGATCTTCTATGTCGACAACGCCCGCGTGAGCACCCCGGAGATGGTGGTCAACATGTCCGCGTCCGATATCGACCGGATCGTGGTCTACCGGCCGGTCGAGGCAGGCAACCTATTCGGATTCGGGGCCGGAAACGGCGTGATCGTCGTCTATACGCGCAGCGGTCAGCGGCGGCGCTGAGCGGCCCCCAGCCACTCGAGATCCCCGGTCCCGTCGCGGTCGTTCTCGAACCGGGCCGCCGCGAACAGGTAGTCGGACAGGCGGTTCAGATAGGTGACGATGACGGGGTCGACGGGCTCCACCATCGAAAGGGCCACTACGCTCCGCTCGGCACGTCGACACACGGTTCGGCACACGTGTAGCTGAGCGCCGCCCGCGCTCCCGCCCGGCAGGATGAAGTGCTTGAGCGGCTCCGTCGCCTCGGTCGCTTCGTCGATCCAGGCTTCCAGGTCGGCCACGCGCTCCGTCGGGAGTTCAGGCAAGTCGGGCTTTGGCCGCTTTCCCTCGGGGGGTGGCGTCGCCAGATGGGCGCCCACCGCGAAGAGGTCTCCCTGGAGGTCCGTCAGCCGGCCGACGGTCGTGGGATCATCGACCTGGTTTCGCGCCACGCCGAGGGTCGCGTTCAGTTCATCGACGTCGCCGTACGCGGCGATCCGAAGGTCCGATTTCGGGCGGCGGCCGCCTCCGAAGAGGCCCGTCTCTCCTCCGTCCCCCCGACGTGTGTAGATCTTCATCGGCCCAACTTGGTGAACTTCCGCACGGCCTTGGCACGGTCCAGCAGGGACGGATCGGAGTCCTTCTTGCCGGGAGGATCGGCCAGAGCATCACGAACGTCCAGCAGCACCTCGAGGATGAGCTGATCCCGCTGGAAGCCGAGGTCGAGAGACCCCATTCGCTCCTCGTTGCCGGCCGTATCCGCCGCCGAGTATGCCTCGCGGTACACCGCCTCGAGGCTCTGAATGACTTTGTCGCGATGCCGCATGGGGGAATCCGCTCCGGGGATCGTCCAGACCAGATGGGAGCCGCTCGTGATGCTCGACGGGCTCCCGGCGCAAATGAGTCACCTACATCGTACCGCGTTGTGTATCTTGATGGGTAGTTGTGGGCGGCGATCTCCTCGGCTTTTCCGGCCCGGGAGGCCGGCGGGCTTTCGGCGCCGCCCGATATCCCCGTTCGACGCTCCGCGTCCCCCGACCCGGGAGGTCAGTAGAAACCGTGGAAGAGGATCTGGTCAGCCGAGCGAATGCCCTGTACTGGGGATCCGAAGCCAGCGTGAATCGTCTCGCAGAGGAGTTGGATCTCTCCAAGGGTGCCCTCTACGACATGATCGAACCGTATCCTGCCGGGATCCCGTGTCCCCACGGCGACGGTGAGATGCGGTACGCCAACAGGACTGCCCGAGACCGTGGGTTCGTGGCCTGTGATCAATGCGGGTTCGAAGACGAGGAGATCCATCTGGTCGGCGACCAGGACGGATTTCCCGCCGAAACCGACCAGCCCCGGGGTCAGACGACGGCCAACGGCACCTCAACCGGGCGACTGGTGGGCTCTGCGTTGGTCGGAGTGGCCGTCGGCGTACTCATTGCGGGCTTGGTCAGGCGCCGATAGCACCATGTCGCCAGGCAGTTCGACGGCTGTGGGCGTCACCGACCCAAAGTCGATCATCACTCCCGATGCCTTCCAGGTGTCCCGGGAGCTGTTGGGCACGCCTCTCGCCAAGCCCTGGCGGCGCGGCCTGGCGCTGCTCATCGATCTGACCCTCATCGGGATCCTCCAACTCCTCGGATGGGGAGTCCTGGGCGGTGTGGCGGCCCTGATCGGTCTCCGACTGGCCACGCGGCGGGTGGGCGCTCCGATGAGCGGCTTCGGCCGAGGGGCTTTGGGGTGTGCGAGTGTCGGATTGTTTGTGGTCGCCACCGGGGTCACGCTGTTCACCACCAGTCGACTCCGTGACAGCCTGTCGAGCGGCGACACAACGGTGGGGCCAGCGAATGAAGCCGCCGCCGGTGCCGGGGTCAATCTGGGAAACCTCCTGGTTGGTGGGAGCGGGATTCTGGGTCTCGGCTCGGCCGCGGATGAGGAAGAGGCGATCTTAGCGGCCGCCGCTGTTGGACAGACGATGGCGGACCTGGGTGCGAATCGGGCCGCGGTGGGTGAGGCTCTGGCGGAATTGGTCGACGAGAACTCCGACTTCGATGCCGAAGACGTGGTAGGCCCCGCTCTGATACGGATCTTTGGGGCTGAGCCGGACACCGAAGTGGGTCCGGCGATTCCGGCTGAAGCGGCGGACACGGTGGCGAAGCTGCAGCGGGCCATCGCTGACCTCGGGCTGGCTCTCGACGAGTCGGAGGATGAGCGGCGTCGAGCGGAGTCGGCTCTGGACGAGGCGGATGCGCCGTCCACCCTCTTTTCGTGGGTAAGGGATGCCGCGATCGAGGCGCTCGAGATCCCTCTCAGGGGCGACGGGCGGGAGTCTTCTTGCCGGCGACGTCGACGAAGTGCGAGCCCTTCTCGTCGACGAGCAGGCCGCGGATGCCCGCGACCTCGGTCCAGGGCGTGTCGATGGCGAGGACCTTGCCCTCGAACATGAAGGTCGGCTCCGCGACCTTGGTGTGGCCGACGACGATCGTCTTGGCGCCGAGGCGCTCGACGAGGGCGTCGATCTCCGCCTGCCCGGGGTGAGGCGCGACGTTGGGGTCGATCGCGGCGTACTCCTTGAAGTAGC
>JAHEKK010000107.1 GCA_024638395.1 Gemmatimonadota bacterium
CGCCCGGAGCATCGCGCCGAAGTCGTTCTTGGATGGGTCGACAAACGTGCACAGCGCCAGATCCTCCTCGTCGAGCTCCATACAACCGAGCTCTACGGCGCGCTCCAGGTCACCGACGGCCAGGGCCCTGAGGAGGAAGGTGGGTAGGATGTCCATGGGCATCACGCGCTCGTAAAGCCCGAGGGGGATAACGGCCCTCCGTGATCCGTGGGTGTCGGTGGCAAGGTCGGTGGAGGCCGACTTCCGGAGTCTCGAAAGGAACGCGGGGAGGACCGAGAACTTCTCGAGACCCGGCGCCAGCCACGCCAAGAACTCCCGCTTGCCCCCTTCGTTGAGGACAGTGAGTTGCAGATCGTATCGGCCCAGAAAGGCCATTACCCCAGTGGTCGCGACCTTGCCGGACCAGACCGACCCGGAGATCCAACGCACGTCGGCTGCCCCCTGGACCCTCTCGGCAAGAGCAATGTCTCCGATGGAAGCGCCCGCCCGTGTCCGGATCAGACGTGGGTGGAGGACCGGAGGCCCCCCGATGGAGACGACGCGTTCGAGATCCAGGTGGCCGCGGCGCAACAGCCGACCGATGGCCGCGACGTCCTGATAGCCGATTGTCCACACCGACCGATTCCGGCCGACGGGCGCCAGCCGGTGAATGTGCAGGCCCGGTAGGCCGGCGGGGTGAGGGCCCGTGAATTCCGCCGCCTCGATGGGCCTCTCCAGTCCGGCTGGGAGGTCCGAGGCTTCTCGCACGCACAAGAACGTCTCGCCGGCCGGGAGCCGGGCCACTGCCCGCATGCCGAGCGAGAAATCATCTCGCTGGTCGTGCAGCACCACGTCGGGGTCTGGCGCCAGCGGGTTGGTATCGATCGCGGTGACGAAGATCGCATCAGGGATTGCTTCGGGCGGTGGAACTCTGCTGAAGGGCCGCGTGCGGAATGCGGTCCACAGTCCGCTCTCGACGAGGCGGCTGCGTATTCCCCCGTCTTCGAGCTGGTCGACATCGGTCGGGGCAGGGGGGAACGGCCGCAGGTCCTCCGCCGTCGGCTGTCCTCTACGCTCCGCTTCGGACAGTCTGATGACGACCGATTCGAGGGTCCGCCTGGGCCCTCGGTTGATGGCCTCCACAACACCGGCCCCCGGAGAGGTATGGAGCACACCTGGAATGGCTGCGTCCTCGAAGAGCACGTCTCCCCGGCGAACCGCCTGCCCGACGGAAACGCGGAGCTTGGGACGGAGGCCGTGGAAGTCGTCGGCGACGAGCGCGACCCTCGACAGCTCCGGCCCCGGGGAAATGACTTGAAGCGGAGCACCCATGAGCGGGAGATCCAATCCCCGCCGAACGGCGTACGAGGTCTTCGGCATGGAAGCCGTCTAGCAGTGGGCGCTCGAGAGATCGCCTCGGAGGCGGCTGGCCTTCCGTCGGACGCGACCGGCGTGTCGGTCGCACGGTGCCCCGGGCAGCACGAGGCTCCCCGTGGGGGCGGTGCGGAACGCCGCACGGGCCGTCATCAGTTCACCATCACGACCGTGGCGGAGGCCGCCGATGCCACGCGCTGCGATACGCTCCCGGCCAGAAGGCCCTTCAGTCCGCCCGCGCCGCGACGCCCCAGAACCACCAGGTCAAAGCTGCCGCTCTCGGCTTTGCCCACGATCACTCCGGCCGGCTGGCCATCGAGGAGGCTCGTGTTCACCTCCCGGACGCCCGCGGCCTGAGCGGACGACTTCATCTGGTCGAGGAGCCGGACCCCTTCCTTCTCTCCCGATCTGGAGAGGGTCTTCTCCACGCTCTCGATTTCGAACAGATCCGGTTCCCGCGCCGACTCGAGGTGGGCCAGGTACCGCTTCAGTTGTTCCCGGGCGACCACCCGGTCCAGTACATGCAAGAAGGTGAGGGGGGCTTCGAAGCGGACGGCGAGCTCAGTTGCGAAGGCCGCGGCTCGGCTCGAATGCTCCGATCCGTCGATGGGCACGAGTATCCGCGTGATCATAAGGGGCCTCGCGAAGCGGAAGCGGTTGGTCAGGAGGGTACGTTCGAGCGGCTGCCTGCCGCAGTCTGTAGGGAGAAGCCCGGCACCGGTGGGCGTGAAACCCGCGACGGGGGTGGTGGCCCCCTCTCAGGACGTTGGTGGAGCGCAGAAACGTCCGGCTAGGCGCGTGAAGTACCCTCGGAGAGCGTCGTGGGTTGGCCGTCCTGAGTTGTTCCAGGAGCTCTTGACGCCCGAGGCTCCCGGCAGACGGCTATGCATGGTGAGGGGGGCATGAGAGGCCGGGGGAGGGGTATGAGGATGCATGCTCCGCCACCTGACACTACGGCCAACTGACAGGGCCGCCCGGCCGGACTACCCCTCCGATGGTCGGAGGCCGCCAGGAGCGGCTCGTAGCCGGCCCGGCAGGCCTCCTGTCACGGCACCGTGAAGGTGATGAGCTCCGACGCTTCCTCGGGATCCTCGACGGGCACTTCTCTCACCCATCCGACGCCGGGGCAATAGAACTTCCGCTCCAGGGACTCCTGATAGCTCTCCAGTGCGTTCCAATCCTCGGTCTGGACACATCCGGCGTAGCTCCCGGCGGGCACGGTCACCGCGAGGTTCGTCGCCACCACCATCCCCCAATCCTCGGCCGTCCCCTCGTAGTACTCCTGGCGGTAGGGCTCGTCGAGATGGGCGGCGGGGTCGGCCCACATGATGATGCCCGGAAGGGCACCGTCGACTCCCCACTCCCAGGACCCCGCGGAGTTCAGGGTGTCATTGCCCATCATCTCGTAGGACTCCTCTCCGAGGTACCAAACGTCTCCATCGGTGCTCTGGGCATACCAGTCCCGGGTGTCTTCGATGAGAACGCCCTCCAGGAAGACGCGGTCCAGCACGGTTGTCGCCTCCACCCCGTTGACCGTTCGCGTTTCGGCCAGGACCTCTACCGTGATGGTCTCCGTGCCGCCTTCGGTGTCGGCCTCGAAGGTCCAAACCGTTCCGGGGATGAGGGGGAACAGAGAATGCGCCACCCCGTCTGCCCAGGCAGTCGGTACGACCAGGTCGTACGGGGTGTCCGGGTCGATCGGCGGCCCTACCGGGTCCTCGCCGCATGCCGCGCCACCGGCGAGTCCCGCGGTGACCAGCAGATACGCCATGCAACGCCAAGTGTTCATGCCCACCTCCACGGTTGGGAATAGTGAGGATCACCCCAGTCAGGTTCGCATCTGTCGCTGCCCATCACCCGCCTGCCAGGCCCCCGAAGAATGCGCCGAGAGCTACGCCGCCCGTCATCTGCACCCAGGCCCGGAGGGTGGGAGAAGGCACTGCTCCTCGGTGGAGGAGGGGGACCAGGGTCCCGGTCAGGAGGCCGAGGCCTGCGCCGGCAAGCACGTCAGACGGGAAGTGCTCCCCGGCGGTGACCCGCAGCGCCGAGGTGGACCCCGCCAGGGCTCCGGCGACCAGTCCGACTCCGAATCGTTCGATTGTCGTCGCCCGTGGCCGCCGCAAGAGGTGTTCTGTTGCCCCTATCGCCGCCCCCGTCCAGGCGGCGGACGCGTGGCCTGAGGGCAGAGAGCGGAAGGTACGCGCGCGTCCCACATCATAGTCCGGGTGTATGGGGCGGGCGCCCACGGGCAGGTATGCATAGGGCCGCGCCCGGCCTAGCGCGTTCTTGGCCAGCATGGTGGAGGACTGGCTGACGAGGAGGGCCTCGGCGTAGACGATGGCACGTTGGCCGAATGCCGCCCATCCCCCTCCCGCTTCCCCAGCGAGGAGCCCCACGACAAACGGAAAGGCAAGGGCCGAATTACGAGTCCAGTCGCTCCAGCGGTTCGCGTTCAGACTCCCTTGCCCGAGGCTGCGCCGGTCGGCCGCCAGCGAGATCTCTCCGGGATCGAGACCCTGGGGGGGGACGGTTCTGGCCTGTTCGCCGATGATGAATCCGGCCGTGCCGAGGGCCACGCCCAGACCCGGGAGCACCACGTCGAGACGCGAGTTGAAATCGGGATAGCCGCCGGCGAGGTACAGAGCCGAGCGAGAGGTGACCCCAGGAGTGGCGGAAGAGTCGAAGGGCGGGCCGGATTGAGCACGGAGGGGCCCCACCATAACCGGACCCAACAGGGCCAGGGCAAGGAGCTGCCGAGACGCCCCTCCAATGCGCGTGGCTGGCACGTCAGACCATCCCTGTCCTGTCGAATGGAGACCCGGTTCGACAGGGGAGCCTACCAGGGGGGCCGTTTGTGACAGCTAGTGAACTGCAAGGGTCAAGCGTTGCGTACCGAGAGGGCTGATGTGCCGCCGCGAGTAGGCGGGCAAGGCCTGCCCTAGTGTTCGAGCACTTCGGCCGGTTCCGCCGTGTACCACTCACCCCGACCGTTCATGGTGTCATGGTCGAAGTTGCGGTAGTCGCACGTGAGCTCGGTGTCGGCCGGAAGCCCCCCACGTACGATGGTGACAACCCCGTTGTCATCGCACGACGGCTGCGTCGAGTGGTTCATGAACTTGGCGTTGTCGCCGCAGAGCACGTACATCCCGCTGGCTTCGCGATAGCAGTACGACTTGATGGTCGGCCGGAGGGCGGCGGGCAGGGCCTTGAGATCTCTGGAGGAAAGCCGTAGGTCGACCCCCTCCACGAACTCCCAGATGAGAGTGCCTGGCTCGATCGCCGAAGCTGTGAACACGCCGAACCCGTGGATTGAGCTCTCGCCCAAGTAGGTTGGGATCAGAAACATTTCGAAGGAAACGTTACCCTTGTCCTGCCACGAGGAGCAGGATCCGCCTGAAGGTCGAGGCGGGTGTCGCGACGGAGGGCCGGCCGTGCAGTCGCCTCGGGGCCATGTCGCAGGGCCGGTCTGTTGTCGCGCGGCCCACGTCAGATAATCTACCCAGGTTGATGGGCCTGTGAAGAGCACGCTTCACCTGCGGGCCCGTCGTACGAGAAAGGAGTTCCATGACGCTTGTAGCCGGGCTGGAGCGCGTGGCGATGCGAGGGCTCTTGGTGACGGGTCTCGGCCTGAGCCTGGCGGCATGCGAAGGCAGCCCGCCGCCGGCGGACCTGGCGTTCTTCGGGGGCCGAATCTTCACCGCCGATTCTGCCCGTCCCGAGGCACAGGCGGTCGCGGTGCGGGAGGGCAGGATCGTGTACGTCGGCTCGACGGAGGGGCTTCAACCCTATCTGGATGAGCGTACCGAGGTGGTGGAGCTGGAAGGTCGCATGCTCCTCCCGGGGTTTCACGACACCCACGTCCACCCGGTGTCGGGAGGGATCGAGGCGGGGGAATGCGACCTGAACGCGGCGGAAAGCCGTGGGGAAGTGGTTGCCATGGTATCGGCCTGCGCAGAGCGGACCCCGGCCGACCGGTGGATACGCGGGGGTGGATACCAGCTACCCATCTTCCCCGGGGGAGCGCCGAGCCGTGAACTTCTCGACTCGATCGTCGGGGACCGGCCTGCGTTTCTGACTTCCTCCGACGCTCACTCCGCCTGGGTGAGCTCGCGGGCGTTGGAGATCGCCGGGATCACCCGTGACACGCGCCCTCCCGCGCACGATGGAGTGATCGTCCGGACGGAAGCCGGAGAGCCGCAGGGGACTCTCCGGGAGAGCGCGATGGAACTGGTGGAGCGGCACCTTCCGCCCCACACGGACCCGGAGGTCCTCGCGGGACTCGAGAGGGGACTGGCCATGGCCGCTTCCTTCGGCATCACGACGGTTCACGAGGCGAGGGCCAGCGAGGCGTTCGTGAAGGCCTACGCAACGGCTGCCGATCAGTCCCTCCTTACCGCGCGGGCCATCGTCGCCCTATCGGTCGAGCCCGGCCGCGGCACCGAGCAAGTGGCGGGTCTGGCCGAACTCAGGAGGCGATACGCCCGCCGCGACGTCCTGCCGGCCGCGGCCAAGATCTTCCTGGACGGGGTCATCGAGGGTGGCACCGCAGCATTGCTCGACCCCTACCTTGACGCCCCCGGTTCCCGCGGTGAGCTGAACGTCCACCCGGATACGCTCCGCTCTCTTGTCGCGGCCCTGGACGACGAGGGCTTCAAGGTCCACGTCCATGCCATCGGCGACCGGGCCATCCGCGTGGCCCTGGACGCTTTCGAGGCCCAGTATCAGCGGGACGGCGGCGCCGGGCCGCGCCATGTCATGGCCCACATTCAGCTCTTTTCCCCCGCCGACGTCCCGCGCTTTCAGGCCCTGGGCGTCGTGGCGAGTTTTCAGCCCCTCTGGTTCTACGCGGATGCCTACATCACGGATCTCACGGAGCCCCGGCTGGGCCCACAGCGGTCGCGGTATCTGTACCCCGCGCGAAGCGTGGTCGAGACGGGGGCCATCGTCGCCGCGGGAAGCGACTGGTCCGTGAGCTCGATGAACCCCCTCCTGGGGATCGAAGTCGCCATGACGCGCCGCCCCCCAACGGCGGAAGCGGGGCCGTCCTGGCTCCCGGACGAACGGCTGGACCTGGAGACGATGCTGCTCTCGTACACTCGCAACGGCGCCCTGGCCGGCGACCTGGAAGAGGAAACGGGGACGATCACCGTGGGAAAGAGCGGGGACCTGGTCGTGTTGGACCGGGATCTCTTCGACGTTCCACCGGAGGAGATATCCGATGCCCAGGTGGACCTCACCGTCTTCCGTGGTCGGGTGGTGTATCGCCGGTAGGCCGCGCCTCAGCTCGGGGGCGGTTCGCGGTAGGCCGGGTTGATCCGGAGCCTCTCCGAGATCCCCCCCTCCAGCGCTGCCCCCACTGCGTAGGTGGCCAGGGCCGCCGCGCAGGACGTGAGGAAGGGGTACGGCACAGGAATCACGTAGGCCGCTGCGATCCAAGAGATCTCGCCCATGATCAGGGTGGCCAGGGCCGTCCACTGCCGCCCGAAGACCGAGAACAGGCCCAGCGACACCACTACGACGAAGCCGGCGCTCCCGAAGGCGGATGCCTCCTCGACCAGGTCGTAGACCGTTTCAGCCCGCCCGGCAATGAAGAACGCCAGGATCCCGAAGGCTGCCACGCCGACCCGGGCGATGATCACCTTGGCCCTCTCGCTCAGCCCTGGCCGCAGGGAGAGGATGACGTTGTGGGACACGAGGCCCGCCGCGACCAGAAGCGCGCTGTCGACCGTAGAGAGGATCGCGGAGACGAGAGCTCCGACGAAGACGACGTACAAGAGCTCGGGGAGATAGATCTCCGCCAGGGCCGGAAGCACTTGCTCCGCCTGGTCCAGGTCCGGGATCAGGACGCTCCCGACCAGCCCCAGGACGACGGGAATGACGCCCACCGCCAGGTAGAGGAATCCCGCCAGGACGGTGCCGTTCCGGGCCACCTGCCCCGAACGGGCGGCGATGATGCGCGCGATCAACTCGGTGGTGACGAGCCCACCGATGACCGGAATGGCCCACTCCTCAGCCACGGCAAGCGCGGAGAGCCCGTCACCGTCGAGAGGGTTCAGGGCACCCGGGGGAAGGGACGATAGGGCCGCGAGGCCCCCGTCGCCCAGGACCTTCGCGGCCAACACGACGAGCCCCACCACCAGCACGGAACCCTGGACCAGATCGGTCCACGCGTCCGCCAGGAGGCCACCGACGATGGTATAGAGGATCACGACCAGAGCGGCGATGCCGATTGCCACATCGACCGCGGTGCCCGAAGCGGAGGCCAGGACTTGTCCGAAGGCCCGGATCTGGGCGGCGGCCCACAGCACGGAGCTGGGGAGGAGGAGGAACACGACGAGGCGCTCCGTCGCGACGCCGAAGCGCAGCCGAAAGAAGTCGGCGAGTGTGGTGAGTCGCAGCCGCCACATCGGGATCGCGAAGGCGAACCCCATGATGAGGATGCAGATACCGTATCCGAAGGGGTCGGCCGAGCCTCCGCTCAGCCCCCGCGCGTGAACGGCCCCGGCGGCGCCCACCATCGACTCGGCGCCGAACCAGGTCGCGAAGACGGTGAACGTCAGGAGAACCGGTCCGAGGGAGCGACCCGCAACGAGATAGTCGTCTTCGGTCTTGACCCGCCTGGATACCGCGAACCCGATACCGAGCTGGGCCACCACGTAGACGGCGATACCCAGGACGAGACTGTTCAGCGCTTGACCTCCGGGCCCACGGCCGCCTCACCGAGAGAGGGTATGCCGGCGCAGAATCGGACCTCATGGACCCGACGTCAATGTCGCTGCCCGCCGCCGTGTCCTCGCCAGAGGCCGGTCCGCGTTGGCCAGCGGAAGAGAACTCACGAGGCCTCGGATCAGCGTCCTGTGATCTCGGCCAGTCGGGCGGCTGCGAGACCGAAGTCCGGTTGGATCTCCAACGCCTTCCGGTAGTGCTCCGCCGCCTGATCCAGCTGACCCACGTACCGGTACACTTCACCCAGGTGGTAGCGGGGCTGGGGGTTGTCCGGGAATTGCTCCGCGTTCAGCGTGAAGAGGGTGACCGCAGCCGCAGGCACCGGCCCCTGGAGCCACTGGTAGCCGAGGTTGATGGCTTCGGTGGCGGTATCTTCGCCGGGCCGGCTCTCGTGGTACGCACGATAGACCCGTTCCACGTCGACCAGGGCGGTGCCCAGATCGATCCCAGCGAGAACGTCGGAAAGCGTGACCAGGCGGACGCGTCGCAGGGAAACGACGGATACTCCTCGGCCACCGGGCGGTTGCACCGTAAAGTCGTTGACCCACAGCTCCTTCCCGGCGGTGGTGGCGGCGATGCCATTGGGTCGGGTGAAGGTGGCGGTCAACGCCTCTCCGTCTTCGGTTCCCTGCTGACCCGTCCCGGCGATTGCGGCGAAAGTACCGTCCCGGTTGACGCGGA
>JAHEKK010000108.1 GCA_024638395.1 Gemmatimonadota bacterium
CCCGAGAATCCTCAGCCGGCAGTTCCAGGAGGTCCGTGAGCACTCGAAATCTCAGGGCCGGGTGGGATCGGTCCAGCAGCCCGGCCAGGAGATCCGTGGACGCCCCGACCGCGATGGCTCCTTCCATGGCGGGTCTCCGGATTGCGATATGTTTTCAACATGTCCCGTGCATTCGTGAAGGAACAGGATGGTGACCCGGAGCCCGACTACCGGCTTCCCGATCCCGACTCGCCCTATTTCGACGAGGCGGCGGCCTGGGCGCTGCTTACCGGTGCCAACGAGGGCAACACCCCCGGAGCCGAGCGGGCCACGGGATGCAAATGGGGTGAGACCCGGCTGGTGCCCCTGATTCGAAAGATCCGGGAAGAGGCCGAGGCAGAGGGGCAGGACCGCATCGCGCAGCTTTGTCGGCGCTTCATCCGCGCCTCCGGCGCCCGGGGAAGCTCTCCATAGATCCGGCGGGTCTCGTAGGGAGCGCCGCCCGCTGGACCGGGATCAGGACGGCCCGCCCTTCCACTATCGACGACGATACCAAGGGGTAGTCGCGGCGGAGGCATGGCCCACCCTCTTTTCGCTGTTCGCGCCCCTCGGTCCAAGGATGGGTCCGAGGCCCCGCTTGTAACGGGGCGTGGGCCCACCTTATCCTTGCGCGTCACCCTTCCGGGGGCTTTCCAGGCGACCTCACCCAACGACCGGAGACGACGGCTCCATGGAGTTCCTCGAGCAGGTCACTGCTTTCCTCACTACGAACATCGTCGAACGAGGCATCCCGGTGGGTGGGGAGAACATTCCCTTCATGGTGCTGATCCTGCTGGGCATCGGCGGATACCTCACGCTGCGCCTGGGCTTCATCCAGTTGCGGCGACTGGGCCACGGGGCGGCAGTCGCCACGGGAAGGTACGACGACCCGGAGGACACCGGTGACGTAACCCACTTCCAGGCCCTGACCACGGCGCTATCGGCCACAGTGGGGATCGGGAACATCGCCGGGGTCGCCATTGCCATCCACTGGGGCGGCCCAGGGGCCCTCTTCTGGATGTGGGTCACGGCGGCCGTCGGCATGGCAACGAAGTTCTCCGAGGTCACCCTGGCCCAGAAATACCGCGTCGCGGAAACGGAAGGGGAGTGGGCAGGGACGGTCTCCGGCGGTCCCATGTATTACATCGAGCGCGGCCTCGGGCCCAAGTGGAAGTGGATGGCCGTGTTCTTCGCTTTCGTTCTTGGTATCACGGCGTTCCTCACGGGGAACGGCATCCAGGCGAACACCGTGGCCGACAACATGGAGACCGTCTTCGGCATTCCCGTTTGGATCTCCGGGCTGGTCACATCGGCGGTGGTGGCCCTCGTCATCCTCGGGGGGATTTCGAGGATCGGTCGCGTGACGGGCATTCTGGCGCCGGCCATGGCCGGGGTGTACGTGCTCGGAGCCCTTGCGGTGATTCTCATGAATGCCGGCGAAATCCTTCCCACCTTCGGGCTCATCTTCTCCGAGGCGTTCAACCCTTCGGCCGGGGTCGCGGGGACGGGAGTGGGGGCTTTCCTGGTGACCCTCATGTGGGGCGTGCGTCGTGGCCTCTTCTCCAACGAGGCCGGGCAGGGCTCCGCGCCCATCGCCCACTCGGCCGCGAAGACCGAAGAGCCAGTGTCCGAGGGCGTCGTGGCTCTCCTGGAGCCCTTCATCGACACGATCATCATCTGCACCATGACCGGCCTTGCCGTGATCATGACCGGTGTCTGGAACGACACGTTCGAGACGGAGATCACCCTGGGCGGCGGAGACCTCTCCTATCGTGTCGTCCACGAGAGCGGCGCCCTCTCGGACGCGCTGCCCACGGGACCGATCCGAATCGACGATGGCGTCCATGCCAACAGGAGCTCCGAGGATCCCCAGATCTCGTGGCATGAAGTTCCCGTCGAGCAGCTCTTCGTGGACGCGCAGCAGACTCGGCCCTTCTCGGGAATGGTCGACCCCGTGGCGGGACTGGCTACCGGTGACGACGGACAGACGTACGGCTCGCTGTACGGGATGGCGGTCGAGAGCGGTGCGCCTCTGACCATGGCGGCGTTCCGGCGGGGCCTCGCGCCCCTCGGCGACTGGGGACATTACATCGTCGTGATATCGGTGCTGCTGTTCGCGATCTCGACGGCCATATCCTGGAGCTATTACGGGGACCGATGTGCCAACTACCTCTTCGGATCGAAGGCCGTCCTTCCCTACAAGATGGCCTTCGTGGTCACCCATTTCATCGGCGCGACCCTGCCGCTGGCGGTCATCTGGGACATGGGTGACGTCTTTCTCGGGATCGTGATCTGGCCGAACCTCATCGCCTTGGGGCTGCTGGCACCCCAGGTGGTCGAGATGACGCGGGACTACTTCGAACGGAAACCCTGGCTGTCCACGGACTGAGGGCCAGATGGGTCCGGCCGGGCTGGTTCCGCTGGGGCAGGCCCTACGCGCCTTCCACGAGGGGGACCAGGATGCGGTCCTGGACTTCCGGTGGGATCCGGGGCAACCCGAAACGTTGCCGGTGGCGGCCTTCTTCACGTCTCCGGAGGACGGTCCCGGCGTGGAAGTGGCTGCCCTCGAGCGCGTGCGCGGACACGTACTGGACGTGGGTGGGGGATCGGGCCGATTCGGCCTCGCGCTGCAAGCCCGGGGGTACACCACGACCGGGTTGGACATCCTCCCGGACGCCGTGATGGTGATGCGGGCTCGTGGGTTGGAGGCCGTCCTGGGTGATGTGGGGCAGGACGACCTGGGGATCCGGGGAGACACTGTGCTCGTCCTGATGAACGGCACGACCCTGGCCGGCTCAGTGGCGGGTCTTGCCCCGTTTCTACGGGATCTCAAGAAGCTGACGGCTCCGGGTGGCAGGATCCTGATCGACTCCACGGATCCGCGCCACCCGGCGGTAGACTGGCTCCCTCCCGGGGATGGTCGAGCGTCCGGCGAGCTCCACGTCCAGTTGGGATTCAGGAAGCGGTGGGGACCGCCCCTCCCCCAGTTGTTTCTCGGACCCGAGGGCCTGGCGGCCGAGGCGGCCCGCGTGGGCTTGGTGGCTCACCTGGTGACCAGGGACCCCAACGGACGGTACCTGACCGAGCTGACCCGCGGCTGATCCCGGGGCTCAGCCGTCGATCCGGCCGTCTCTCGAACCGAGGATCCTTCCGGGGGAGAGCGCACTCTGCCCGAAGCGCTCCTGCACCCGGTCGACGGCCCGAGACAGCGACCGGTCCCGTTCGGTTTCCAGTGAGACCTGGTCATCGAAGAGCGCGAGTTGACGCCCGACGGCTTGCCTGACCAACGTAGAAACGCCGACGCCAAGAAGACGGACACCGACCCGCCGTCGGCTCCGTAGCTGACGGAGGAGCCCCCCGGCGAGGACATGGAGCGCCCGGTCGGTCTCGATCCCCTCGGGTTGAGTGGTGGATGCCTGCCGGGTGGTGAAGTCGTAGTCCCTGAGCTTCACCGTCACCGTGCGCGCGCGAAGTTCCTTGGACCGGAGCTGGCGTCCGACGGAACAGCACAACTTGAGCAGGCGACGCTCCAGTTCGTCGTCGTCTCTCACGTCTGCGAAGAACGTCCGCTCCGAGCTTATGGACTTCCGCCGTGCTCCAGCGTCCACCTCACTCGGATCGATTCCCCGCACGCGCTCCCACAGCCACCGTCCCCGCCCCTCGCCGAACCATTTCACCAACCACTCCAGCTCCACGCTGGCCGCGTCCTCCACCCGGTGGAGGCTCCTCTTGTGGAGTTGGGCCAGGAAGGACGGCCCGATGCCGGGCACGTCGGCCAGGTCGAAGCCGGCCATGAAGGCCTCCTCCTGTCCGGGGTCCACCACATGGACACCTGCCGGCTTGGCGCGCCGGGTTGCCATCTTCGCCACGACCCGCTGCGTTCCTCCGCCGATGGAAACGGAGATGTCCGTCCGTGCCAGGACTTCCTCGCGAATGCGGCGCGCCGACGCGATCAAGGGCTCGCCCTTGAGCAGACGCTCCGTGCCCGACAGGTCAAGATAGAACTCGTCGATGGACGCTGCCTGCACCACGGGGGCCAGGCGGACGAGTGCATCCCGCACGCCGGTGCTTCGCTCCACACAAGCGTTCCTCGGCACCGGCACGACCACGGCGTCGGGGCACAGTTTCAGCGCCTGAGCCGTCGGCATCGCGGACCGTACGCCGTAGGCGCGGGCGGCATAGGAGGCGGAGGTGATGACGCCACGATTACTCGATCCACCGACCAGAAGAAGCTCCTCCTTGCCGGCCCCATCAGGGTCCTCCAACCGGGCTACCTGAACGAAGAACATGTCGCAGTCGACGAGCAGAATCCGCCTTGGACCTTGCGACGCCGTCTTGGTTATCGACACGTTCTACCTCCCGTCCGAGGAAGATAACCGTCCTCTCTGGCGGCCTGCGTGTTGCCACCCGCTGAAACCAGGAGCCCTCAGAAATGCCCTATCCGTTCCAATTGCCGGACCTGGGGTTCGCCCACGATGCCCTAGAGCCCCACATCGATGCCCGTACCATGGAAATCCACCACGGCAAGCACCACGCCGGGTACACCGCGAAGCTCAATGCCGCGCTGGAAGGCCATCCCGACCTCCATGGCCGGTCTGCCGAGGCTCTGGTCGCCGACCTCGACGGCCTCCCGGCCGAAATCCGCGGCGCGGTCCGGAACAACGGCGGGGGCTATGTGAATCACACCCTGTTCTGGGAGATCCTCGCCCCGGGCGGGGACTCGGCTCCCTCCGGAGACCTGGCTGCGGCCATCGACAGCGCCTTCGGGAGCTTCGCCGCGTTCAAGGACGAGTTCAGCGCGGCCGCAGGGGGCCGGTTCGGATCCGGATGGGCCTGGTTGGTGGTGGACGGCAAAGGTGGTCTGGCCGTGACGTCGACGCCGAACCAGGACACGCCCCTCATGGAGGGCAGCCGCCCGATTCTGGGCCTCGACGTCTGGGAACACGCCTACTACCTCAACTATCAGAACCGTCGGCCCGACTACATCGCCGCGTTCTGGAACGTGGTCAATTGGAGCGCGGTGGCTCAGAAGCATGGAGCGGCCTGAGGGCGAGTAGGGCAGGGGGTCGGTGGGGCCCCCCGGGCCGTATGATTGGACCTTGAGCCAGGATCTGACGTTAGGGCTGGTCGCCTCCACATCGGTTTTTTGGCGATCCACAACCCCCTGAGGGCGGTACCCGTCTTCGTTGCTCTGATGGCCGACGAGTCCGCGATGGAGCGTTGTCGGCGCTGATCGGAGCCCTGGGGTGGACGGGCCTGAACGTGGTGATCCGGCTCAAGGATGGCACGTCGTGGTCATCGGGGTCCAATTCGTCGTTGGGCGGAGCAGGCGGGGTGCTGGCCGGTTGGGGGATGACCGGAGGCCGAGGGTGTGACGGCGCCTGCCGTGGCCGAGCCCGGCGGGACGGGACGGAACTTTTTGGGCCCGCGGTGGTTGGAACAGCGTACTCTGGGCTTGATTCCGACCATATCGACTTCGGGTAGCGGAATCCCCGAAGGACTACATATGTTTAGCGTTCCGTCCGATGGAGGGACGGAAGGGCATTCAACGAGACAGTGGGCCTGCCGACACGGAGGCCGGTAGGTGGTCGAATCCATGACGCGAGGCGGCGCGAAGAGGCTTCGAAGGAACTGGGCGTGGGCGCCATGTGCCCTGGGCCTTCTCATCGCCCCATCCCTCGAGGCCCAGAGTCTTCGCGGATCGCAGTCCTCCATGGAGCGCCAGAACCGTCAGGCCCTGGTCCACGACTACACTTTTCTCCGCAATTCCTCCCACGTTTCCAGGTTTGTGGACCTCGGGCTTCTCGTCCCGTTGTCCGGGAACGCCAACTACGAGCTCAACCGGGTGTCGTTCCCCTATGCCCGCCCCGAGGTCCGGCTCTTCGTTCAGCGCTTGTCCCGGCAGTATCGCCTGGCTTGCGGCGAGAAGCTGGTCGTCACGAGCCTGACGCGTCCGACGTCCCGCCAGCCGCGGAACTCCTCGGATCTGTCCGTCCATCCCACAGGGATGGCCGTCGACCTCCGGCGGAGCAACTCCCGGGCCTGTCGCTCGTGGCTCGAGGACGTGCTGCTGTCCTTGGAACGCTCCCGGGTCCTCGAGGCCACGCGAGAGCGCCGCCCGCCCCACTACCACGTGGCCCTGTTCCCGGGCCCGTACGGACAGTATGTGGCTCGCCGGGTCGCCGAGGAGCGCCTGGCGGTGGAGCAGCGGGACGGGGGGGACGGCACGGTCCGCTACGAAGTGCGGCGAGGGGATTCCCTGTGGACCATCGCCCAGGCCCACGGCACCACGGTCGACCGGCTCAGGTCGGCCAACGCCCTGAGGGGCTCACGGATCTACGAAGGCCAGGTGCTCGACGTCCCCGTGGGCCGCTGAGGGTACCCGAAGCGCCTCCTCCCCCCGAGGGCTGGGCTGCCCACCGGGATCCCACCCACAATCCCGCCGACGATCCCACGGAGCACACCGTCGAGGCGTGCGTGGCCCTCAAGTTGCCGCCTCGCTGGGCCGACGCTTTTGGCATCATCTGAACGCCTAGCTTGGGCTGTCCGGCCCCGCAAGTTCGGTGGACACCGTGTTCGAGGAGTGGACGTGTACATCGTCTCCCCACCAGGTCCAGAACGTGATGCGGTCATTGCCCGGATCGCTACGCCCGTCGAGGGGGTATTCGACTCCGTGGAGCTGTTTCTTGCCGAGACCCAGGTGGCCCCATCCGCCCAGGGCGATGCGAGCGGAGGGCATTCCCACCTTCTGGCCGGTGGAGCACTGGCGACGCAGGCGCCGGTGACGCGCCTCGTTCTGGTCGGAGCCGGCATCAGTCCGGAGGAGACCCTCAAACTCGTGCGGGCCGTCGCTGAACGGGACGAAACGTGGGTCCCCCTCGTTCTGGACGCGGAAGGGACTGAAGGCGATCCCGTGGCCCGGACGCTTTCCGTGGGATTCCCCCTGGTGTTGGACGAGCTTCTGGACCGGGTCGACGAGGCCGAGAAGCCGATTCTGGAGCTCCGCACGGTGTTGCGGTACATATCCCGCGCCCGTCACGACATCAACAACCCTTTGACCTCCGGGCTGGCCGAGACCCAGCTGCTACTCATGGATGTCGAAGAAGGTGAGATCCGTGAATCACTGGAGGTCATCCAGGACCAGCTTCGCCGCATTCGTGACATGGTCGCGGCGTTGTCGGTGCTCAAGCAGCCGACCAACTAGGCCCGGTTTGTCCGGGCCATGAGTCCCCTCACTCTCCAGGCCCCTCCGAACCCCCGGGAGCAGGGGGCCCTCAAGGCTGTCCAAGCCCCCTGGCCCTTCGGAGTCCCCCGGGACCTCAACACCGGGGATCTTCTGCGATGGCTCTATGTGGGGCGGCTCACTCTGGTGGCCGGAGTCCTCGCAGGAGCGCTCTGGCTTTGGGGGAATCTCCATCCCGGCCAGACCTTCTTTGCGACGCTGGTCTTCCTCCTCACCGCTCTGGCCACCGCCGGGAGCTATTGGTGGACCCACATCGCCCGTCGGCCGGCCACGCCGTCGTTCTCCTATGGCCAGGTCGCCCTCGACGCTTCAATCGTCACGGGAGTGGTCCATCTCACGGGGAGCGTCCATAGCCCCCTGACTCCGTTGTACATCCTGGTCATTGCCAGCGGATCCCTGATCCTCCCGCTCCCGGGTGGGGTGCTCATCGGCGCGATGACCAGCGCCTTCTTCGTGGCGGAGGCGGTCTTCTTCAGCCACACGGCGGTGCCGGGAACCGTCGCTCTTCAGGTGGCGCTGTTCGGGGCCGTGGCCCTCACGGTGGGGCTCGTTGCCGACCGCCTCAGGAAAGGCGGATCTCAGCTCGGTGCCCTCGAGTCCGAGCTAAGGCAGCTCCGCCTCGACACCGGCGACATCCTGAACAACATCCGTAGCGGTATCCTCACCGTTGATGAGCATGGGCGGCTTCTGTACATCAACCCCATGGGCCGGTCCATGTTGGGCACGGAGTTGGAGACCTTCAAAGGGCGGCCCGTCCTGGACCGGTTGGAGGAGGTTTCGCCGGGCTTGGGTGAGATGATCCGTAGGTCCATCGAGGACCGCCGGCCCGTCGCCCGCTTCCGGACCTCGACCCTCGGGCCGGATCCACTGACCCTTGGCGTGTCTACTACCGTCCTCGAGCGAAATTCGGCGGGGCCGTATCCAGTGACGGCCATCTTCCAGGACATCACGGATGTCGAGCGCCTCGAGCAGAGCAACCGCCGGAACGAGCGCCTCAAAGCCGTGGCTGCGCTCAGCGCCTCACTGGCCCACGAAATCAAGAACCCGTTGGCGTCCATACAGAGCGCGGTCGAGCAGCTCGCTGGGGGCCGGGTCGGCGCGGGGGACGAGAAAGTTCTGAGGAACCTCGTCGTGGGCCAGTCCCAGCGTCTCAGCCGCCTGCTGTCCGAGTTCATCGACTTCTCCGGTCTCGAAATGGGTCCCAGGAGCCTGTTCGACGTGGGTGGCCTCGTGGAAGAAGCGATTGGGCTGGTCCGCCAGCATCCCGAAGCCCACGGCGTCGAGTATCAGGTGCGGATGGTGGACTTGGCCGAAATGACGGGTGATCGGGATCTGCTTCACCGCGCCCTCTTCAACCTCCTTCTCAACGCCGGCCAGTTCGCCGGTCCTGGAGGTTCAGTATTGGTGGAGGTGGGGGCCGTAACCGAAAGCGAAATAGATCTTTACGGTGGTCGGGGGAGATGATCCGGGTCTCTATCGAAGATGACGGA
>JAHEKK010000109.1 GCA_024638395.1 Gemmatimonadota bacterium
CAGCGCTTCCTCGTCCTGGCCAAGAACGGCATTCCCAACCAGAACCTCGCCTGGAAGGACACCGTGCTCCTGCCCGTGGGGACCACCGTCGACATCCTCCTGGAGATCACGAATCCGGGTCGGTGGATGGCCCACTGTCACATCTCCGAGCATCTGGAGGCAGGCATGCGAACGGTGTTCACGGTCGATCCCCAGGGGGGACCATGACGGGCTCTCCAGAAGCCACGATACGGTTGGCGCTACCGGAGTCAGCACCGTGGCCACGCTGATCTTCGACTTCGACAGCACGCTGGTCAGGTGCGAAACGCTTGAAGAGCTCGTGGCCGACCAGCTCCGGGACGACCCGTCCCGATCCGACCGGTACCGGGCCATGACGGAGGCGGGGATGTCCGGAGGGTGGACGTTTGCTGAGTCCTTGGCCGCACGGCTGGCCGTCGCTGCCCCGCGGTTGGCCGACATCGAGGCCTTCACGGACCGGCTGGAGGAGGTGTGGACAGAAGGGATGCCGGATCTGGTCTTCAGGCTCCTCGAGCGCGGACATGAGGTCTGGATCGTGAGTGGTGCGCCCTTCGAGGTGGTGCGGGCTGCGGGCGTGCGCCTCGGAGTCCCACAGGACCGGATCCGCGGGGTTCGACTGCTGTGGGACGACACGGGCGGCTTCCTCTCTGTAGACCCCGAGGACTCCTTCGCCCGCTCCAAGGTCGAGGGCTTGGCGGAGTTGGCCGCAGGATGGGGGCCCCCCAGCTTGATGATCGGAGACGGGCTGACCGACCGCGCAGTGTACGACCAGGGGCTGGTCGACCACTTCATCCCCTTCACGGCCCACGTGCGCCGCGAGGTCATCCTCGGAGGCGATATTCAGGAGGCTCGGTCCACGGCCGAGCTCGAGAAGCTGATCGAATCCCATTCATGAGTTTGGACACCTTGCGCGATATCTCAGCCACCCTGGATCCCGGGGCTCTTTCGCTCCCCAAGGAACGCATCCGGATCCTCCTTCTCGAGAATGTGCACGAGTCTGCCGAAGGCGTTCTGGCGGAGGAAGGGTACACGTCGGTCGAGACCGTGGGCCACGCCCTTGACCCCCACGAGCTGACCGAACGACTGCAGGACGTCCATGTGGTCGGCATCCGGTCCCGAACCCGGTTCACCCGGGAGGTGCTCGAGCGGGCGGAGCGCCTGTTCTGCATAGGGTGCTTCTCGGTCGGAACGGACCAGGTGGACCTGGCCGCGTCAGCCGAGATGGGGATTCCGGTATTCAACGCGCCTCACGCGAACACGCGATCCGTGGCAGAACTGGTCGTGGGCATGAGCATCATGCTCCTGAGGGACGTCTTCCGGAAGAGCACCGCCGCCCACAGGGGGGGATGGCTCAAGACCGCCAAGGGAGCGCGCGAGATCCGTGGCAAGACGATGGGCATCGTCGGGTACGGACACATCGGGTCGCAGGTTTCTGTCCTCGCGGAGGCCCTCGGGCTGCACGTGATCTTCCACGATATCGTCCCCAAGCTCCCCCTGGGGAACGCTCGGGCCGTCGACAGCCTGGCCGAACTCCTCGCGACGTCGGACGTGGTCACCGTCCACGTTCCGGACACTCCGGATACCTATCGGCTCCTGAACCGGGCCCGGTTGGCGACGATGAAACCCGGGTCGTGCCTCGTCAACACGAGCCGCGGCTCGGTCGTGGACCTCGAAGCCCTCGCCGACTTGCTGAGCGACGGGCATGTTGCCGGCGCCGCCATCGACGTCTTTCCGAAAGAGCCCGCCAGTCCCGAGGATGCGCTGGCCACCCCGCTCCAGGGGATCCACAACGCCATCCTCACCCCCCATATCGGGGGCTCGACCCAGGAAGCGCAGCGGAACATCGGAACCGAGGTCGCCCTCAAGCTTGCCCACTACAGCGACCGGGGCACTACGATCGGAGCCGTCAACTTCCCGGAGCTCAATCTCGCCCCCCACGACGGCACGCACCGCATTCTCCACGTCCACCGCAACGTCCCGGGCGTCCTCCAGCAGATCAACCGGATCTTTGCCGACGCGGGTGTGAACATTGCCGGGCAGCACCTGCAAACCAGGGGCACCCTCGGATACGTGGTGCTGGACGTCGATCCCACGGGCTCGCTGGAGCTCCTCACCGACCTCAAGGCCATCGACGGCACGATTCGGGCGCGAATCCTCTATTAGCGCAGCACGGCGGACACAGTAGGAGAGCGGATGTACGGATTGATCGGCAGGATCGACGCGGTGGAGGGCCAGCGGGAAGCCCTGGCCAGGGTGCTCCTGAAGGGCCTCCGCGACATGCCGGGATGCCTGAGCTACATCGTGGCGAACGACCCCACGGTCGCGGACGCACTCTGGGTCACCGAGGTCTGGGAGTCGAAGGAACACCACCAGGCGTCCCTGAGCCTGCCGAAAGTGCAGGACGCCATCGCCGCAGGGAGGCCCCTCATCGCGGGGTTCTCCCACCGGACCGAAACAGAGCCTCTGGGCGGACAGGGCCTCTGACCGAGCCGCCTGGACCCGGCGCCGCCGGGAATCGGGGGCCCGGCACGAGGCACCCATTTGCCGCCGGCTCGTCAGGGCACGAACATGAATCGGGACCGTCGAGTATATCCGAGCACGAGGACAGGGAAATGACAGCGGAAGGAACGTGGGGATCACGAGTGGAGGCGCCGGCCTCCCGGTGGGGACGGAGTATGCTGTGGTGTCTCGCCGGCGCGTTGGCGGCCACACCTGTCACCGCGCAACGACCCGTCGAGGGGTCTCCCGCGGCGGCCTACGTGGCCGTAAGCGCCGACGTCGTGGCGCTGAGAGGCGTAACGGTCGTTGACGGAACCGCGGGGCCGGCCCTACGCGGGCAGACCGTGGTCATCGAGGGGAATCGCATCACATCCGTCGGCCCCAGCGGCGACGTGGCGATTCCCGATGGAGCCGAAATCCTCGACCTGCCCGGGCATACGGTCACCCCTGGCATGATGGGGCTCCACGACCACCTGTACTACACGGCCGCAGGCGGACGGGCCGCACAGCTCACCTATTCCGCACCCAGGCTCTACCTGGGCAGCGGGGTCACCTCTGTCCGTACGACGGGAAGCCAGCAACCCTATGCCGAGCTCAACCTCAAGGCCGAGATCGAGGCTGGGAATCTGCCGGGGCCCCGCATTCACATTACGGCGCCATACATCACCGGCGGCACCGGTGCGTCGACAATGACCTTCCTGAACAGTCCGGAGCAGGCTCGCCGCTTCGTCCGCTACTGGGCCGAGGAGGGTGCGACCTGGCTGAAGGCCTACACCAATATCCGCTCGGCGGAGCTGGGCGCTGCCATCGAGGAGGCCCACCGGCACGGGATCAAGGTCACCGGACACCTGTGCTCCATCAGCTTTACCGAGGCCGTCGACCTGGGCATCGACAACATCGAGCACGGGCTCATGACCAACAGCGACTACAGCCCAGGGCGTGGGAAGGATGAATGCCCCCAGGACCTGATGACCTCGACGGGGGAAGTGGACGTGAACAGTCCGGAAGTCGCGAACACCTTCCGGAAGATGATCGACGCCGGCGTGCCCATGACCTCCACCCTCGCGGTGTATGAGCTCTTCATTCAGGGCCGCCCGGTGCGTGATCAGCGCAGCCTGGATGCGATGGCTCCCGACGTTCGGGAGGACTACCTCAGGTCCAAGGCCCAGATCGATGAAGTCGGACTACCGGTGGAGTTGCTGCAAAACGCGATGGCCTACGAGAAGGCCTTCTACGACGCGGGCGGAATCCTGGCGGCAGGCGTGGACCCCACGGGCAACGGGGGCGCACTTCCCGGGTATGGCGACCAGCGCAACTACGAGCTCCTCGTCGAGGCCGGGTTCGCACCGGAAGCGGCGGTTCAGGTCCTGAGCGCAAATGGAGCTCGCGTCCTCGACGTCTTCGACGATCTGGGGACGGTCGAGGCGGGCAAGATCGCTGACCTGGTGGTCATGCAGGGGGATCTCACGGCCGATCCGTCGGTCATCCGCAATGTGACATTGGTATTCAAGGACGGGGTCGGATACGACTCCCCCCAGATGCTGGACGACGTGCGGGGGCGCGTGGGAATCAGCTAGTGGACCGTAACGGCCAATCGTCGGGTGTTCGAGGACCGCTGCATCCTCCGTGAGTTCACCTTCCCCGCCCGACGGGCGGCCCATTGATCCAGGGATGAGGTTCGGCGCATGATCGGGCAAACCGTCTCCCACTACCGTGTTCTGGACAAGCTCGGGGGTGGGGGTATGGGTGTCGTGTACCGGGCCGAGGATACCCACCTGGGCCGGCAGGTGGCCCTGAAGTTCCTGCCTGCCGAGCTCACCTCGGACCCGGTGGCCCGCACGCGATTCGTTCAGGAGGCCCGCGCCGCGTCGGCCCTGGATCATGCCAACATCTGCACGATCCACGACATCGACGAGACCGCCGCGGGGCAGCTTTACATCGTCATGACGCTGTACGACGGGGAGACGTTCAAGTCCCGGTTGAAGCACGGCCCACTGGAGACGCAGGATGCCATCGCAGCGGCCCGACAGGTGGCCGCCGGACTCGATAGGGCCCACGGGTTCGGCATCGTACACCGGGACATCAAGCCCGCAAATCTGATGTACACACGGCGAGGCGAGGTGAAGATCCTCGACTTCGGTGTGGCCAAGCTCATGGGCCATGCCGGAGTGACCCGGACAGGGTCGTCCGTCGGTACCCTCGCCTACATGTCTCCGGAGCAGCTGGAGGGGCGCGACGACGTGGGTCCGGGAGCCGATCTGTGGGCACTGGGTGTCGTGCTCTATGAGATGCTCACGGGCCGCCGCCCATTCGAGGGTCCGTCTCAAGCGGAAACCGTCGCGGCGATTCTCGCCCAGGAGCCCACTCCGGTAGATCCGGCGGGAGAGGGGGCCGGGGCGGATCTGACGTCCCTGGTCAACGACCTGCTGCAGAAGCGGCCGGAGGACCGCCCCCCGTCCGCCGCGGCCGTGATCGAGCGCCTCGCCGCCCTCACGTCCCCTCCCCAGGCAGCCCACCGACCCCTGTACCGCAGTCCGATGACCTGGATGGGGGTAGCCGCCGCGGCGGCAGTGATCGCCCTTTCCCTCATTCTCCCCGCCCGAAGTCGCGCCCGTCTCGACGCCGCACGGGCCGCGCTTCCCGACGCGGCAGCCCTGGCCGAGGAGGGCCGCTTCCAGGAGGCATTCGCAGCCGCCGTGGCGTTGGAGAGCGTCCTGCCCGGCGACTCCACCCTGGCCGCCATCATCGAGGAATCGTCGGACCTGCTCACGATCCGGACGGAGCCCCCTGGAGCCACCGTACGCCTGAGCACGTTCCGGGAGGCCCCCGGCAACGGCACCCCCGCCCCGTCCGTACGGGATCAGCCCCTGGGCACCACCCCCATCGTCGGGGTCAGGATGCCGCGGGGAGACCATCTGCTCACCATCGAGGCGGAGGGCTTTCAGCCCGTGGAACGCCTGGTTTCCAGCACGCTGAGCCGTGTGGAAAACGTCATCTTGGGACAATCGTTCGACATCGTGCTGGACGTGGAGCTGAGCCCGGCCGGATCCATCCCGCCCGAGATGGTCACGGTACCCGGTGGCGAGTACACGCTGGTGAGCGCCGATGCCCCTCCCGGGGCTACCGAGGATCTCGACGCTTTCCTGGTCGACCGGTACGAAACCACCAATGAGGATTATCTCGCGTTCGTGCGAAGCGGCGGATATGCGGAGCCCTCTCTCTGGCCGGCGGACATGCCCCGGGACGCCCTGAGCAGGTTCGTGGACCGGACCGGCCTGCCCGGCCCGCGGAACTGGAGTGAACAGCGGTTCGGGGTCGGGACCGCCCGTCACCCGGTATCCGGAGTCACCTGGTACGAAGCCGCCGCCTACTGCAGTTGGAAGGGTAAATCTCTGCCGACCATTTTCGAATGGGAGAAAGCCGCCCGGGGGGGCGCCTTCACCCATGTGGAAGGGGTGGTCCTGCCGTGGGGCCTGGTTGCGCCCCGCCAGTCCATCGAGGCTCGGGCCAACTTCGGCAGCACGGGTCCGGTCGACGTGGACGCCCATCCCTTCGGAATGAGCCCCTATGGGGCGTACGAAATGGCGGGCAACGTCCGGGAGTTCACCGCCAATGCGGCCGAAGGCGGCTTCGTCGCCATGGGAGCGTCATGGCAGGACCGCCCCTACCAGTTCGTCTCGATCGCGACTCCGCCTGGACTGTCGTCGTCACCCACCCTCGGGTTTCGCTGCGCTCAGCGCGAGGTCTCGGCAGAAGCCCAGGGCGGAGGACCCCTCCAACTGGCCCGGATCTCACCCAGCTACACGCCTGTCGACGAGGCTACGTATCGGGCGTTTCTTGCCCACTACCGCTACGACGCCATCACGCTCGAGCCGGAGACCAGCCGCGTGATGGAGACGGACGAGTGGCGCGTCGAGACCGTCACCTTCAATGGCCTCGAGGGTGAGCGCGTCCGGACCCACCTGTATCTACCGAACTCGGCGAGCCCTCCCTATCAAACGATGGTGTTCGTCGCATCGTCCAGCGCCTTCTTCGCCGATCCCGTCGACGTCCAGCTCGAATGGCTCATCGGGGCGAATATCCGGGCGGGACGGGCGGCCATGGGGGTTGTCCTGGATGGAATGGTCGGCCGGGAGCGGCCTACGGGCTCCATCCTGCCGGCAACGAACAGCGTGGAGTTCCGGAATCTCATGGTTCGTCACGCGACCGAATTGAGTTTGAGCCTGGACTATCTGGAAACGCGGAACGAAATAGACATGGACCGCCTCGCATACGTCGGCCTGTCGTGGGGAGCCGGCTCTCGCTCCCTCCTGGCCGCGATCGACCGTCGATGGGATGCCGTGATCTTCGTGGGAGCCGGCATCGATGAGCGACTGCACCCCACGGTGCCGGAAGCGCTCAATGTGAACTTCCTACCGTACATCGAGGTCCCGAAACTGGTGCTGAACGGCGCCCAGGACGAAGAACACCCCTGGCTGAGCCGCGCGAAGCCCTTCTACGACCTGCTCAGCGAACCGAAGACGCTGGTGCTGAGAGACGACGAGGGACACGTGCCGTCACCGGAAGTCCGGGTACCCGCAATCAACGACTTCCTCGACGAGGTCTTCGGTCCCGTCCGGTGATGCGGACTGGCCCCGGGACGCGCCCCAGCGCCCGCGGCTGCCCTCCGAGTGCCATGCGGACGCCGATCTCCCGCCTGCTCGCCACAACGTGCTGGGCGAGAGGGCCGCGCGTGTTCGGCGCGTCCGGCCGGCTGCGCAGGTCGGCGCGCTGCTAGGGCTCGGTGTAGAAAACCCTCAGCTTTGGCCGGTTGGGGGACGCCTCTTCCCTCGAGCCGAACCGCTTGGCCGTCGTATGGGTGGACTCGTCGGCAATGATGATCCAGCCGAAGTTGCCGGCCGGCTGGTCCAGCCACGATTGGACGTCCGCTACCATCTGGGGCGTGGAGCCCCAAGCGTACCCCTGCACCACATCGCCGACGGTCTGGGTGGCGCTGGGCGCGGCCACGAAGTCACCCCCCGGGGAGGTCCAGGTGTCGGTGGCGTAGAAACGGTGTATCCAGGTGGCGTCCCCTGCCTCCGATTGGGTCCCCGTCCCCTCGGCGAAGTCGGCATCGGAGGCTCCTTCGCCCCAGTCCGCAGTCACGCGGTGGATGGCGACGCCGATGTCGCCGACGATGGTACGGTCCATACGCAGTACGAGTTGAACACTGTCGATGACGGACCCGGCGGGCACCCCGCCCCCTGCCACGTCGAATTGGACGAGGGCCCGGCGGGAGAGGGTGTCCCGTGTCATCCCGGCGAAGAGGAACTGCCCGTTACCGTTACTCAGCTCTCCGTTGGCGTCCTCGAAGAGGGTGTTGTCCTTCGCCGGATCCAGGACCGCGTCGGCCCCTTCGACCGGAGGCTCGATCGGGGGTCCGCTGGCATCCGAGCACGCTGCGACGAGGGTCAGCAGGGCCAACGCCGAGGCGAGAGTAGAACGCATGGGGGAGCTCCAAGAGCGGGTCGACGGGCGTCCGCGGTGTACGCGGACCGGCCATTACCTCAGTGTCGGCCGCGGACCGGGGATGTTCGACCCCTCGACAGGAGCGGCTACCTCCGCTCTGCCCGGATCTCTTCCGCCAGCACGAGAGCCCGCGCGCGGCCGTCGTCCCCCAGCTCGAAGTCCACCCATACGCCGTCCTCCAACCTGAAGAACCGGGTGGGAGAGGAGGGATAGAGCGTTGCAGTGGGGTTGTTGCCGCTCCGGGCTCGAAGGCGGTTGTCGCGCACCGTCACTCGGACCTCCCAGCCCGCCTCGGGGACCTCATAGGTCCCGACGAACCGGGCGAGGTCTACAGGCGTCAAAGCGACGGTGTCCCTGACCTCCGTTCGGCGCGTGGGCCAGTCATGGGCCCCCGCCACGGCACGCACGATCTCAGCGGCCAGGGGGGCGCCCCCGTCCCCGTTGGTCATCACGACGGCGCCCTGTCCCCTGGCGGCGTAGGCGACGAGAAGTGATTTGAACCCCGCGTTGGAGCCATCATGGGCAAAGACCTGCAGGTCGCCCTCCCCGTCGATCTCGAACCCCAATCCCCAACCGTTGTGGCGTTCGGGGCTCAGGAAAGCCTCGGTCATGGTGGCGGAGAGGACGCGATTGGACTCGCCCTTCACAGACTGCTGGACCTCGATGGCCAGGCGTGCCAGGTCACTGGGGGTCGTCCAAAGT
>JAHEKK010000110.1 GCA_024638395.1 Gemmatimonadota bacterium
CTGGCGTACGATCCGTGCATGAGGGCCGATGGGAATCCCTCGTGGGAGAGAGGTTATGAATCTGGGCAAGATCGAGGCCGACCCCTCTGCGGATGCGCCTCGTCCAGCCTCACGTCCTACCTGGGCGGCGGCCACCGGATGTGGGGCTTTGGGGGGTCCGACGATCCGCCGGACGGGTGCGCTAAACCTCTGCGCTCCTTGTCGTTGCGGCGCAACAGCTGAGGCGCCCGTACCCACAGCGCCCCTTCCCCAGTGCCGTTGGGATTCGGAGGGGGCGGTCCCCGAGGTACTTGAGAGATAACACCTTGGTGCGTTCGTCTACTCAAGGCGGTGGAGGTCGCGGCTGTGGTACAAGTGATGCTGAAAGGGCAGGGATGTCGTCGTAAGCGATATAGGGGGGGCGCCGACCATGCTCGAAGCCGTATTCTGGCTTTCGGCAACATTCGTATTCTGGACCTACCTGGGGTACCCCATAGCAATGGGGGCCCTGGCCATGCTGCGGCCTGTTCCCATCGGCTACCGGCCGCGTCCCGGTGCGCCCACCATCTCTGTCGTGCTCGCCGTGCGGGACGAGGCCTCACGGCTCGAGCAGCGGATCGAGAATCTGGTGGCTCAGGTGGGACTCGGTTCCAGGCCGGAGATCATCATTGCCTACAACGGGTGCACCGACAACACGCCGCTGATCGCCCGGTCCCTGGCCCAGAGATACGATCAGATCGTCGCCCTCGGGAGCCCTGGTGAGGAGGGGAAGGCCGGTGCCCTGAACCGGGGCATCGAAGTGGCCACCGGGGAGATCATCATCTTCGCCGATGCCCGTCAGATGTTCGCCGCCAACACCATCCAGCGACTGCTGGAGCCTTTCACGGATCCCCACGTGGGTGCGGTCAGCGGCCGGCTCATCATCTTGGCGACCGACCTGCCGGCGGTGGGGGGTGTAGGCACCTACTGGAAGCTGGAGAGCTGGCTTCGGGACTCGGAGAGCCGTTCCGGCTCGGTGGTGGGCTCGACGGGAGCCGTTCACGCCATGCGGCGGAGCCTGTACGAGCCGCTGCCTCCCGGTCTCATCCTCGACGACGTACTGATCCCCATGCGCGTGGTCATGAGTGGCAGCAGGGCCGTGCGCGTGAACAACGCAGTCGCTTGGGACATCCCCGCTCCCTCCTCCGCCACGGAGTTTCGAAGGAAGCTTCGCACACTCGTTGGGAACCTGCAGCTTCTGCGACATGAGCGGCGGTTGATGTCGCCCGCCCAGAACCCACTGTTTCTTCGATTCGTGTCCCACAAGCTGCTGAGGCTGGTCGCCCCACTTCTTCTGCTCACCATGCTGCTCGCGGCCATTCCCCTGAACGAGCCCTTCTACCGGGCGGTCTTGGCCGGCCAGCTCCTGGTGTATGTACTTGGGGTACTCGGGCTCCTCTTCCCCATCCGGGCACTCAGCCTTCCCGCGGGATTCGTCCTGCTGAACGGGGCTGCGCTGGCGGCGATCGTCAAGGGCCGCTCGGATGCCCAAGGGGTCTGGCATGAAACCGGCACCTCCCAGCAGTGGAGAACGCCGGACCCCGTAGAACTTCCGAGTCCGGCGAAACGCCGCGAGGCTTCCTGACGGCATCGCCCGAGGAGGGCGCACTACCTTCGGGGCCTCGTGGCTCCCTGACCGAACGGGATGCGATGGCCCACAGCCGATCTGAACCGCCGCGAATCTGCCTGGTAGCGCCTTCCATGGCCGGTTTTGGCGGTCAGTCCATCATGGCCGACCGGCTCGTGCGTGGCCTTCGCGCCCGGGGTCGGGTCGAGGTCGACTTCGTTTCCATCGATCAGCCCATTCAGGGGTTCTGGTCGATTCTCCAGCGGGTCAAGTACGTTCGGACTCTCGTGACCACGGCACGGTACGTGACCGCTCTGCTGCGGCGATTGCCCCGGGCAGACGTGGTTCATGTCTTCTCCGCCTCCTACTGGTCCTTTCTGCTGGCGCCCACCCCGGCGATCCTCCTGGCCAGGGCTCTCAAGACCCCGGTGATCCTCCACTATCACAGCGGTGAGGCCAAGGACCACCTGTCCCGGTCCAAGGTTGCGACGCGAATCGCCGGAATGGCCCACGTCATCGCCGTACCCTCGGCCTATCTGGCCCAGGTGTTTTCAGCCCACGGCCTCCCTGCAGTGGCCATCCCGAACCACGTGGATCCGGAGGAGTACCGACACCGTGAGCGGACCACCCGGCCGCAGGTGGTGCTCAGCAACCGGAATTTCGAGGCGCTCTACAACGTCGGCGGGCTCCTGGACGCGTTTCGTACCATCCAGGCGCGCTATCCCGACACCCAGCTCGTCGTGGCAGGAGGCGGGAGTCAGGAGGCTTCGTTGAAGTCGATGGCAAGCGACCTGGACAACGTCAGGTTCGTCGGCTCGGTCGAGCCGTCGGAGATGGTGAATCTGCTCGATTCGGCCGACCTGTATCTTAACGCGTCGTTGATCGACAACATGCCCATGTCCATCCTGGAGGCCTTCGCCTGCGGGCTGCCTGTCGTATCGAGTGATGCCGGCGGGATTCCCCACATCGTCGAGCACGGCCGAAACGGCCTACTCGCCTCCGCCGGCGATGTGGAGGCCTTGGCCCGGGAGGCCATGCGCGTCTTCGAAGATCCGTCCTTGGGGGCGTCCCTGGCGTCGGAGGCTTGGTCCGACTGCCTGGAGCGGTACGGCGCTCGCCCCGCTCTGGCGGCTTGGGAAGGTCTGTATGAGGAGGCCTTGCGGTCCAGGGCCTCCCTTCGCGATGCCGGGGAGACGCCCGCACCGGAGACCATGGACCAGGAGGCCAGTCTAGGCTGATGTGCGGGATCTGCGGAGTTGCGGTACCGCCTGGAGGGACGGACCATCCGGACCGGGGGATGCTGACCACGATGCGGGACAGCATGGCTCACCGGGGCCCGGACGACGCGGGGCTGCTCGTGCGCCCCCACGTGGGGTTGGGCCACCGGCGTTTGAGCATCGTTGACGTGTCCTCCGGTCGGCAGCCCATGGTGACTCAGGACGGCCGGTTCGCCGTCGTTTACAACGGAGAGATCTACAATCACCTGAAGCTCCGAAAGCGCCTGGAGTCGCGAGGCGCAAAATTCGAGACCCGCTGCGACACCGAGGCCGTGCTGCACCTCTGCGCCCAGACGTGGGCCGGTGACATCTCCCGCCTGAATGGCATGTTCGCGTTTGCCGCCTGGGACGAAGGTGAACAGGCGTTGCTCCTCGCCCGCGACCGCTTCGGGATCAAGCCCCTCTACTACGTCCACAAGGAGGACGGGACCCTCTTTTTCGCGTCCGAGATCAAGGCCTTCGTCGCGGCGGGGGTGATTCAGCCCAGCCTGAACCACTCTTCGCTTTCCGACTTCCTCGCCAACCACACGACAACGGGGGAGGAAACCCTGTTCGAGGGTGTCAGGCGCCTGCCTGCGGGCCACGTTCTCCATTGGAAGGGCGGCATCATAAGGATCGAGAGCTACTGGGATCTGCCCCCGCGGAGCCCGGACTCTGGTACGGACGACGCTACGCTCCTGGAGCGCTTCGAGGCCGCCCTGAGTGGCTCGGTTCAGGCGAGACTGATGGCCGATGTGCCCCTTGGGGTCTTCCTTTCCGGGGGCATCGATTCCGCTGCGATCACGAGCCTGATGGCCGAGGTGCGTGGACCCGGGATCTCGACGTTCTCGGTGGCCTTCGCCGAGCGAGAAGCCAATGAGCTCCACTACGCCAGGGCCGTCGCCCGTCGCTTCCGGACGGAACACTCCGAGATCGTCGTTTCACCCGCGGAGTTCTTCGGGGCCCTGCCCAGTTTGATATGGCACGAGGACACGCCACTGGCCCATCCGTCCAGCGTTCCGCTGCACTTCGTCTCCAAACTGGCCGCCGAGAAGGTGAAGGTCGTCCTGTCGGGGGAGGGGAGCGACGAGTTGCTGGGCGGATATGGCAGGTACTGGAAGACGCTCACGAATCACCGGGCGGGTGGCGCGTATGGACGAGTCGTCCCGCCTCCCGTGCGGCGCTGGTTGAGTGGACGCCTAGCCCAACTTCCTCCGGGCAGGGCGAGGGACAAGCTGAGCCGTACCTTCCTGGCTCTCGGAGGCGGCCTGCGGGAGCTCTATTTCGAGAACTTCTCCGTGTTTTCGGAGATCGCCCAGGAACGGCTCCTGGCAAGGGATTCCGTGGCGGGGCTCTCCTCTTGGGACCCGTTCTCGGGCCTGATGGAGCGGCTGGAGTCACGTCCCGATGAGGACCTCCTCCACCAGCTCCTCTACGCCGATCTCAAGACCTATCTCCACGAGCTCCTGATGAAACAGGATCAGATGAGCATGTCGGCTTCGTTGGAGAGCCGGGTGCCCTTCCTCGACCACGAGTTCGCCGAGTTGGCCTGGCAACTCCCCAAGAGGTTGAAGCTTCGGGGTCGGCAGACGAAGTATGCGCTCCGGCACGTCATGCGGGGGCGACTCCCGAAAGAGATCCTGGCGCGGCCCAAGATGGGATTCCCGGTTCCCGTCGGGCGTTGGTTGAGGGGAGACCATCGGTTCCTACTGGGACAATTCGTTTCAGGTCCGAGGACGTTGGAGCGGGGGCTCTTCGACGCCGACGAGGTCAGGAGACTTTGTGGAGAGCACTTGGCCGGAGCGACGGACCACACGAGTCGCCTCTGGGCTCTCCTGACCCTGGAAATGTGGCAGCGCATCTTCCTGGATGGCGAGGCGCCGGCGGATGTCATCCGTGCCTCCCAGCCGATGCAGATGGCGACAACGGAGGTCTAGCACCGTGCAGGTTGAACGAAAGCGTAGTGGGTGGGCGATATGGATCGCGCTGTCCCTCGCGGCATTGGCGGCCCCCCAACGACTAAGCGATCTGGACCGCTTGAGCTTCGTCGGTGACGAGGAGACGTCGGCGCTACCCGCGAAGGCCCTGGCCGAGGGCAAGGGCAACGTCATGCCCACCGGCATGGAGTACAGACGAGCCCTGCCGCTGACCCGCCTGAATGCAGCCATCGCATCTCGGTTCGGCCTGGAGAACCCCTGGTCCTACCGGGTTTCGAGTGCGGTGGCGGGCGTCATCAGCGTTCCGGTCGTATACGGGGCAGCCCGGATGTTCGTGGGTCCACAAGCAGCTCTCGTGGCCGGTGTGGCCGTGGCCTTCTCGGAATGGCATGTGCTCTTCTCGAGAATGGGCCGCATGTACGTGCCCTTCCTCCTTTTCTACGTGCTCAGTGCCTGGATGCTCTGGTCCTGGGTAAGGGGGGGGGACCCGCGTCGACTGGCGCTGGGCGCGGCGGCGTTTGCCGGCGCCACCTCGATGCACGCTCTGGCGCTGTTCGCCCTGCAGTTTCCGGTTATCGCCCTCGTGTTTCCAGGCGCGGCCGTTTCCGTCGGCGCGGTGCTGGTGGCCGTAGCGCTCATGGGTGTCCCTTCGTGGCTGTACACGCGATGGACCGATTCGCCGTACGGGGCGTGGTCCGACCCCGTATCGGGAGCCGAGTTCGGGGTCGTGGAGGCTGCGGGACTGGCCGTGACCCCGGCCATGCTGGTTGGGGTGGCCCTTGGTATCGTGGGGTTCTGGCTGGGTCTCCGCGCCGCCCGGCTATTGGCGGATGGCACGCCCGCACAGGCACCGCGGTGGTGGCAGTTGGCGGCGGGAGGGACGGCGGGTGTGGCCATCGCGCTCGCCTACTGGTGGGGCGCCGCCCTCTGTCTGGCGGGAATGCTCCTCGTGAGCACCGGCGAACGGGCGACCTGGGTCCGGCGCGCGTGGCGGCCCCTGGCGGCCCTGGCCCTCCTTGGGGCGGGGAGCTCCGCGTATGCGGTCGTCAGCCTCGGCCTCTCCGAGGGGATCAAGTCGTTGGTATCGTTCCCGTTCCCGTACCCGCTCTTCATGCTGCCGCAATTCCCCCTTTTCATGGGTCTGTTCGCTCTAGGGTGCATGTATTTCGTGATTCGGCGCTACGAGCCCGGAAAGGACGGGGACGACCAGACCGGGGCCCGGGGCGCTGCGTTGGCGGCGCTACTCACCGTCGCGGGGATCGGGGTGGCCTCTAGCTGGGGCGAGACGCGCTATCTGCTCCACATGTACCCCTTCCTCCTGATGGTGGGAGCCTGGGGGCTGGTGGAGGGCTGTGGGGTGGCCCTGTCCCGCTTGGGCCTCCAGGGTCGGGGGATGGGTTGGAGAGGTGCCGCCTGTGCACTCCTGATCCTCGCCGGCGCCGATCCAGGCCACGGAGTGCCGGTGACGGTGCGGACGGCGGGCATGACCCACGGGCAACCGACCCGGCCCGCAACCCACGTTTTCGAGCTCCGGCCCGACCACGAGGGTCCCGGGCGCTACGTGAGAGAACGTCTGCTGGCTACGGACGTGGTCGTCGCGGAGGATCCGCTCCAGCAGCACTGGTACGCGGGCCGGGTGGACTACTGGCTGCGACACCCGAACCACGCGCCCGGGGCCGTGTTCCGGGACGACGCGGGGGATCTCCGCGATATCTACATCGGAAGCCGATGGCCCTTGGATGGCGACGCTCTGGCCAGGGCCCAGGAAAGCGCCGCGGGACGCATCTGGGTCCTGACATCGGCCGAAACCCTCGAAGCAAGAGACCTCAACGCCGGGCAACAGGAATGGCTCGCGGGTGTTCGCGACACCTACCTGCCGGTGTACGTGGGCAGAGACGGCGTCACCACGGTCTACTGCATTCCGCCACGAGGTTTCGATACGGACTCGGCGCCGTGCCCGGCCGGCCTGACGGAGTAGGCCAGGACTGGGGCTTCAGGGGTACGGGTGTCCCCTCTCGCCTGTCGGCCTCGGCTCGGAGCTAGCTGAGGTCCCCGCTGGTCACCGTCGGCGTGATCTCGTCGACGCGGTAGGTTCGCCGCCGGGACAGGTTCAGATGGACGATGATCTCGCCGATCAGACCGAGGGCGATCGCCTGGATTCCCAGCACCGCCAGAAGCACCGCCAGTAGCAAGATCGGCCGCCCGGCCAGCGGCTGTCCCATCATCCGCTGCACGAAGAGGACGGCCAGCATGATCCCGCCGGGGATGGCCGCCGTGGCGCCGAGGAGGCCGAAGAAGCGCAACGGCTTCTCCGTGAAGCGCAGCAGGAACACTACGGTGAGGGCATCCAACATCCGGCGAAGGTAGATGCCGGGACCGCCAGGGGGGGATCCGCTCTGCGCCGCCTCGGCCTCCACCGATTGCTCGATCACCCGGAACCCCTCGGACTCGGCCAACAGGGGGAGGAAGCGGGCCACGTCGCCGTACAGAGGCAACTCCTCGAATACTTCTCGCCGCACGACGCGGACCCCGGACCCGAGATCCTTGAACGTACCGGAGGGGCCGAGGCGTAGAAAACCGTGGAACAGAGACCGTTTCAGCCGGTCCAGGACCCGACCCCCTTCCGTCCGCCTCGCAGCGGTGACCACGTCGGCGCCCGCCAGGGCCGTCTCGACGAGTTCGCCAAGGGCCTCGGGATGGACGGAGGCGTAGCTGGGAAGGACAACGAACCAGGGCGCTTCGGAGAGGTTGAGAGCCGCTGAAAGAAGCGCCGTTTCTCCGACGGGTTGGGCGAACTGAAGGACTCGCAGTGCACCTCCCGATTGATCGACGGTACCGAGGGCGCCGGGCGCCAACGGGTTGGACGACGGGATGAGCAGGACGACCTCGTGGGAGCGATCGAGGCTCTCCAGGGCGTTTCTGTATCGGCGGAGAAACAGAGCCGGGTCCGCCCCTCCGGGGAGAACCGGTACCAGGACGCACAGCTCCGGCGCACCCGAGTCACCGGACAGTGGTCCGGCCCTGTGGTCGGAGCGAATGGGCGAAATCACATCAGTCAACTTCGATCTCCATGGCGAGATGAGGTGCGCTCGCCGCCGTGACATAGTCTCGGCGAACGGCGACCTCTCCTATCAGGCCCACGAGCAACAAGAATGCCGCCAGGGCGAAGGTGGCCGCGGCGCAGGCACCGAATACGACGAGGCCGGGCTGGGGGCTGTCGACGTTGACGTGGATCGCGGCCAACGTGAAGACGGTGGAGACGGCGCCGCACGCGAAAGCCGCCCCTCCGAAGAGCCGAAGGGGATTCAGGCGGAAAGACCGGATCATCTTGATCGTGAGGAGGTCCGCCAGGACCTTCGCCGTCCGGGAGATGTTGTACTTGCTCTGGCCGTGCTTCCGGGCGTGGTGACGCACGGGAACCTCGGAAATCCGGGCGCCCGCCATGCCGACCGCCAGGGTCGGAATAAAGCGATGCATGTCAGAATACAGCCGGATTCGAGCCAGCAGCTCCCTGCGGTAGGCCTTGAGGGAACATCCGTTGTCCCTGACCGCGACCCCGGTCACGGCGGCGATGATCCGATTGGCGATCCAGGAGGGGACCTTCCGGGAGAGCACGCGATCCTGCCGGTTCTTCCTGTATCCCGTCACGAGGTCGAATCCGTTTTCCAGCTCCGACACGAGAAGTGGGATATCGGCCGGGTCGTTCTGCAGATCTCCGTCCATCGTCACGACAACGTCGCCCCGGGCATGGTCGAACCCCGCCTGCATGGCCGTCGACTGGCCGTACCAACGGGCCAATCGGATCAGCCTCACGCGAGGATCCCCACCGGCGATCTCCTTCACGAGCTCCGGGGTTTGAT
>JAHEKK010000111.1 GCA_024638395.1 Gemmatimonadota bacterium
TACGGGTCCGCGCGTCCCCCCCTCCTCCCAGTACCGCCAGGATGTCGCCCACCGAAACCCCTACGGCCCCCACCGCCAACGCCAACAGAGCCGCCGCGGCCAGGGTCGCCGTCAGCAGGACGAGGATCGAGGCCCTGCGCATCACGGACCCGGGGGGGGCCTGTCCTCGTCCCCGGTCGGTGGCGCCTCGGGGCCCCCGGAGGAAGGCGGCTCTCCCGCGAGCAGCCCGACCGGAAGACGGACGTCCGGATGAAGCCGTGCGGCCAGGGACGCCGCTGCGAGAGCCATTCTCGGCCCCGGGCGGGCAAAGAGACCGGCGTCCACTGCCACGACCCGCCGATGCGCCACAGCGTCGATCTCGCGCCAACCGGGTGCCCGGAGGAGCGCTTCAACCTCCGGTGGGGCGTCCTGACGCGCATCCCGAGCCTCCCCGAGGCCTACCACAGGCATGACGAGAAAGTCCGGATCTCGCCACAGGATGTGCTCCAGGCTGATCAGCGGCCAATCCCCAGCGGGTCCCGAATCGTCCAGGACATTGATGCCCCCAGCCGCCACCAGCAGAGAATCGATGAAGGTACCTGCCCCGGCGGCCATCGGTGGGTCTCGCTGGGCAAGAAAGAGCACCGTCGGCGCTCGCTCGCCCTCCACCGCGTCGCGGACGGCAGCCAGTCCCTGGTCGAGTTCGGCGATGAGGGCGGAGGCGGAAGAGGACAGATGCAGGAGGCGGCCCAGATTCTCGGCATGACGACGGAAATCCGCCGTGCTCTCGATCTCGACCTGAAACACGGGAAGGCCCACCGCGTCCAGCCGCCCCGAAAGGGTGCCCAGCCCGCCCGCATCCTTCCAGGCGATGACCAGGTCCGGGGACAACTGGGCCAGGTGCTCCAGGCTCGGATCGAGACCGCCCCCCACCGAGGGGACTTCCACCAATTCGGGCTGGTCGTCGTACCGCGTCCGGCCAACCAGCCGCTCCGTAGCGCCGAGGGCAATGACGGTCTCGGTCATACCGGGTACCAACGAGGCGACACGGGTCCTGGCGGTCGCCGTCGGGTGCTCCCGGCCGGCGTCGTCCACCACCCCGACCTTCTGGCCGGAGCCCGCCCCTCCCCGGGCCTCCCGGGCCACTTCGCCGGGCTCGCATCCGCCGCCAAGAATCAGGGTCGCACACAGGAGCAGCCGTGACGGGCGGTACGTCTTGGCGGGTGTCGTCATGTGGGCCCTACATCCTCCGCGGCGGGGTGGCACCCTTGGGTAGGGGCTCAGGGTCGTGAGAGCAGCCTTCCCAGACTCAGGGCCTGAACGAATACGTCGGCGCCACTCTCGGTGCCAACCTCGGTGGAGGTCGTCGTGGCCCCCAGGGACAATCTGAGGCCTTGCCAGGGACCGAGACCCACCTCCATACGCATCCCCCTCCGTTCACCCGGCCACCGCCCGTTGAGCAGGTTCTCTTCGCTCCGGTCTTCCAGGAAGAAGCGCATCCGCACCGAGACGGGGTATGGCGTCGACCAGAAGGAAGCCGTGAGGTAGTGGGCCGCGCCGTATCCCCCGAGAGCTGCGCCGAGTAGCCCCTCCTCCGTCGCGTACGGGCCGTACTCACGCTGTGTGTACCAACTGTGCGAGACGGCGTCGCAGCCACACCAGATGCCCCGCGGCCCGATTCCGAGGAACTCGTAGCCCACCGCGACCATGCCGGCGTCGGTGACCACGGGAAGGGAGAACCCTACGGTGAGGGCCGGATCCTCCGTGATTGCTTTGAGGTCTTCGAACCCGAGGGCACCATAAAGTCCGAGTCTCACACCTCCGACGCGCACGCGGGCCCGCATCGAAATCTCTCCCTGACTATCGTCGAACGACGAGTCTCCCCCCCCCAAGGCAATCATGTTCCAGAGGTTGGCCGCGGTGAATGGAGCCTGCCCTTCTCCACCGAAGCGAATCGTCCTGGCGACGCCGAAGCTGAGACTGGGGACCGGTGACCAGCCGAGCCCATAGGACGTAAACCACGCATCGGGAATGGTCAGCGTCTCATGGGACGGCGACACGAACAGATGGCCCTGGAAACTCCCGATGCGCCCCATGGCACCAGGCAGTCGAAAGGGGCGCGCAGAGCCCACCATCACGCCGTCGAGTGGAGTCTCGCCGCTGAGGAGCACCGCCGTCAGGCCCGTTCGCACCGCTGGTTCGAGGCGTCCCACCGTCAGCTGGACGCCCTTCGGCGACCAGCTCACGCCGCCGGAGCGTACCTGGCTACCGCCGCTCTCGGTGGAGACGGTTCCGTCAACCCAGGCACCCAGTGATTCGCGGAGCGATGCATCCAGAATCCCTCTCGCGAACCCGCCGCGGGCCTGGACCACCTCCGCGTCGGAACGAACCGCCCCCACTCCGAGGCCTGCCTGGACACTCGAAGCTTCGGCTCCTATCTCCTGACGGAGACGCTCGGCCCAGGCCGCGGTGAAACGCCCGAGGGCCGACCCGTCCGGGTCTCGCTCCCCGCCCTCCAGGCCGTCGAGCATGCTGCCCGCGCGCAAGGGCCGGCTACGCACCACCCAAGTGCCGGGCGCCGACGCCAGGTCGAGCTGGCGCAGCAATGCGTAGCTCCAGTGATCCGGAGCCAGGGGTCGTTCACGGGCCTGTCCGTTCAGGGACCCGGCCAACGCGCCCTGGGTAGCCAGGCCCGTCAGCACCACCATCAGGGCCCTACCCGCCCCCACCCCGTCGATCAGCCGGCGGAAAGGCCCGGACGGGCGGGGTTGGTCGGCGCACGGCGAAGCGCGGAACCGGCTCTTCACGGCGATCCGGTCTCCCAGGCCGCCGAGAGCGCCGAGCAGCGAGCGGGGCCGTCTCGCGGCTCCCGGACCTTCATCACCGAGTCGATGAGCCCCTCGCGGAGGCTGGCCCCCGGGGCGAAATAGGCGCCGAGGACCGAGGCCCTGCGCTGAGATCCCCGGGCGATGCGGTCGAGATGAGTCTGCCCCTCTACTCCCAGGTAGGTCGTGCGAACGCGGTCCGGAGCAAAGCGATAGGCAATCCGGTCCCCGTCCCGAATGCCCCGGGTTTCCAGGAAGCCGTACCACTCCCGCAGATCGGTCCGCAGTGCGTTGCGGGTGGAGTCGGCCAGCAGCCCCACTCTCACGGCCCGGTCGTGGTCCTCCGCGATCCCGTCCAGGAACTGGTCCAGACTCACGTCCCTCCGAAACTCGATGACACCGAGGGCGCGGTGGGCGCCCATGGCCAGTCGGGCCACTTCGTCCCTGGCGTCGTCGTCGCCGGCGGGCTCCTCGACAGCCGAGCCGATGGCTGCGGCGGTGGTGGAGTCGAAACAGAGATCCAACGAGAGTACGTCCAGCTGGAAGATGGTTCGCTCCAGAAGAGCGTGAAGATGGCCATGGGGCTGCTGGCCAAGCGGGAGGTCCGACGGACCGTACGATTGTGCAAAGAGTACGCCAATCGTTGGAGGGCATATCAGAAGCACGGCCAGGCACGCGAGGAGTCGGCGCACGGTCGGCGTCACAGCAGCGCGTTGGCGCCCCAGGCCGTCACATAAGCCAGGAGCAGCATGTAGCTGAACTGGAGAATCGGCCATCGCCATCCCCCGGTCTCCCGTCGCATGACGGCCACAGTGGACATGCATTGGAGGGCAAACACGAAGAAGACCATCAGGGCTACGGCGCTTCCCAGGTCCAGATCCTGGCGAAGGGCCTCCTGCAGCTCGAGGGAGGTCTCGTCTTCATCTTCCACCCCGTAGATGGTTCCCAGGGTCCCCACGATGACTTCCCGGGCCGCCAGGGACGTTACGAGCCCGATCCCGATCCGCCAATCGAACCCCAGGGGCTCGATCACGGGCTCGATCACCTTGCCCATGGCCCCGAGGGCGCTGTCGGCTACCGGGGGAGGTCCACCGCCGGGTGCTTGGGGAATCTGGGCCAGAACCCACAGCGCGACCGCCACGGCCAGAATGATCCTTCCTGCCCGGCGCAGGAACACGCGGGCACGGTCGAGAAGCCGCGCCACGATGGACTTCACCGTGGGCAGCCTGTAGGGGGGGAGCTCCATCACGAAGGGGGAGGGTTTGCCCCGGAGGAGGCTGCGCTTCAGGATCGCCGCGGTCCCGACGGCAGCCAGGAACCCAAGCGCGTAGAGCCCCAGGAGCACGGCGCTGCGCTGGCCGAGGACAGGGCCGAGTAAGGGGCGCTCGGGGATGAACGCGGCGATGAGGAGGGCGTACACCGGCAAGCGCGCCGAGCAGGTCATGAACGGAGCGACGAAGATAGTCGCCAACCGGTCCCGCTCGTCCTCCACGGTGCGAGCGGCCAGAATCGCCGGTACCGCGCAGGCGTAGGCGGAAAGGAGCGGGAGGAACGACTGCCCCTGGAGGCCCACGCGGTGCATCATGCGGTCCGCGATAACGGCGGCCCTCGCCATGTATCCCGAATCCTCCAGGATCCCGAGGAAGAAGAAGAGGATGAGGATCTGGGGAAGGAACACGACGACGGACCCCACCCCGAGCCAGACTCCGTCGATGACCAGAGACCGGATCCAGGTGTCCGGAAGCCGGACCGCCAGCCACTCGCCCGAGGTCGCGATAACGGCCTCCGTGCCGTCCATCAGAGGCGTAGCCCAGGCAAAAATGGATTGGAATACGACTACGACCACCGCGAGGAAGCAGAGCGGGCCGAGAACCCGGTGGAGGAAGACCGAGTCCAGACGCTCGGTCAACTTCGACGGCGTGGGCGCCTGGAAATGCGCTGCCTGACCCAACGCCTGGGCCCGAGCCCGGCGAGCTGCGAAGACGTCCACGACCGGCAGGGGGCGGCCCCGAGGACCAACCTCCGCCTCGGCGGCCACCACTACCGGACAGGCCCGGACTTCCTCACCGCCGGTATACAGGGCCTCCAGAAACCGCTCGATTTTCTCGAGGCCCTGCCCCGCCCGAGCGTTCACGAGGGCTACCTCCACCCCGAGCTGCTCGGACAATCCCCGCTCCGTTACCTGGCCCTTTCGCCGTCCCAACTCGTCGGCCATGGTCAAGACCACCAAGGAGGGAAGTCCCAGGGCCAGGATGGGCTCGGCGACCATCAGGTGGGACTCGAGGCGGGTAGCGTCAAGGACCAGAATGACGGCGTCGGGACCCGGCTCGCCCTCGGCGTGGCCCAACAGGACGTCCCGCGTGACGATCTGGTCGAGACTCCGCGGCGACAGTCCGTGGATGCCGGGCAGGTCCACCACGTCCACGAGGCCGTAGGCCGTCCGGTGGAATCCGGACTTGCGCTCGACGGTGACCCCCGGGTAGTTGGCCACCTTCTGCCGAAGACCGGTCAACCGGTTGAAGAGCGTGGACTTCCCGGCGTTGGGAGGGCCGACGAGGGCTACTCGAGGCCGAGCGGCCGATGCCCTGTCGGGAGAAGTGTCAGGGCCTGACCGCGTCCCTCCCAGGAGGACGGGGCTGGCCTCCCGCGAGGTCAATTCGGATCGAGGACCCCGGCGGCTTCAAGCGCTGATCGCACGCAGAGGCAAGAGGCCGTTTCCCTGCGCAGAGCCACCAGGCTTCCATCGACCCGGTACACGGTGGGACCTCCGGCCGGGGAGTGGCGCACGGGGCACACCCGGCACCCGGGCACGATGCCACGTTCGAGGAGGGGCTCGAGATCATCCCCCGCCATGTCCATCCGGACGAGGATGACCTCTTCGTCCAGGGGGACGTCAGCCAGCCTCACGTCCCTCAATGGATCTTCGTTGGCATCCACCGGTCTTCCTCTATCGTTCACGCAGGCCGCCATCTCCAGGGTCCACGAGAATGAGATTGATTCTCAACAACAGCGTCGAGAGGAAGAGTACCGTCCCGGAAGAGGCTTGGAAAGGGGGCCTTCGGTGCAGTCCACTAGTATCCGAACAGCCTGGTCATCTCCCCGGCCGAGTCAAAGGCCTTGTCGAGGATGGCCACCGTCGTGTCGGGCGAGATGCCGCGGCCTTCTGCCGCGGCCACCAGCCGTTCCCGACCGAGTTCCTCGTCCACCTCCCGGAGGCACGATACGAGGGCGACGGCGGGAAGAGGTCGGTACATACCTCCGTCGGTGCTATGGTGCGACCCGATGGCGTGGACGAGCGCCTCGGGGAACTGCCAATGCTCACCCATTTGCGCGCCGACGAGAGCGTGGTCCCACTCAAAGGAAAGACGCTCCAACTGGGCCAGGTCCATCTGACCTTGGTGCCAGGCACTTACCACGTCCGCGTACGAACCGCCCCTCTGTTTCAACAGGACCGGGATGGCCATGTCCTGCAGAAGGGCCGCCGTGAAGGACTCGGACGCGGCGGACGGATCGAGCTCCTGAGCCAGGAGTTTCGCCGTCGCCGCTCGCTTCGCCGCCGTGGCCCAGAACCTGGCCGGATCCAGGCCTGCAACACCCGTCGTGGGCAGCGCCCCTTTTACCGCGGCCGCAATCAGCATCGCCTCGATCTCGTTCCGGCCCAACAGAGAAACCGCGTGGTGGATGTTCCGCACCTGCTGCCGGCACCCGTAGGCAGCCGAGTTCACCGTCTTCATGATCGTGACCGAAAGGCCCGGATCGGTGGCGAGCACATCGGCGAGGGAGGCGAGGGACGAGTCATCGTCGCGGGCCATCTCGAGGGCGCTCATGGTGATCTGGGGAAAGGTGGGCAGCTCCAGGTCTTCGAGGTCGACCGGATCTGCCGGACCCGTCTGGTTCACGAACATCGCTTGGATACTCCTCGGTTGATTCTCGTCATTCCGCCCGCCTGGCCATCTTGGCCGACAGGATGCTGATGAGCCCACCCAGCATCACGTATCCCACCACCACTTCGAGCATGGCGACGAGTTGTGCCGGTACGGACATGGGAGTCACGTCGCCGTACCCCAGCGTCGTGAGCGTGACGACGCTGAAGTAGAACGGGGAGAGGGAGGTCGGGTGGTCGCCCAGGTCGAGAGCTACATGGGAATAGGCCGCGCCGAAGGCTGCCGTGATCAGAGCCGTGGCCAACGCCCACCGCTTGAGGCTCCGACCACAGTCGGAGGTGAGCCACCAGAGACGGTAGAGAACCCCGTTGAGACGCGTCGAGGTCCGGAATTCATGGAGGAAGTTCTCGTCCATGATGGTCCGTCGGACCCGGTAGGCTCCGGTGAAGTCGGTGGTGGCGATCTCCGCTCCGATCCAGTAGGCCGTATCGTATCCGGAGACGCCTCGGAGCCGAGCCGCCGCCAGCCGGGCACCGGCAAAGTTCGCCCTGTCGATCCGGCTGGCCTGCAGATCGGCCTCTCTCAGGTCTGCCCGGTCCAGGTTGGCATCTCTCAGGTCGGCGTCCCGGAGCCGGCATCCCACCATCTTGGCGGCACGCAGATCGGCGCCCTCGAGTTTCGCTTTGGTAAAGGTCGCGCCCTCCAGGTCCGCATTGAAAAAGTCTGCGCCGCGAAGATCCGCGCCGCCGAATCCGACCCGCCGGGCCTCAACGTCCGAGAGGTCCGCGCCGCGGAGCACGGCTCCCAGCAGCTCGGCGCCGTCCAGCCGCGCCCGGTCGAGGATGGCCTCGGTCAAGGTTGCACCGACCAGCGTGGCACCCCGCAGGTCGGCCCCCTGCAAGTTGGCCCCGGTGAGATCGACCCCCGATAGGTTGGCGCCCTGGAGATCGGCGCCCACAAGCCGCGCGCCCCGCAGGCCGCCTCCCTCGGCGCGCTCACGGAGTGCATCGACAGCACCTTCTGGCTCGGAGGTCGGTCCTCCGGGCCGATCGTCAACTTCGGGCACCGGGCTCCCCGCTCGTCGTTAGAATGGAGATCGTGCACCTGTATCGGCCTGATCCACTCCCGATTTGAGGCTTTCGACTGAGCGCGTTTCCCATTCCCGCCGGCCGCACCGAGTTCCAGGAGGTGGTGAAGAGGAGCCGCTTTCTGACCTCTCTGGGCCACGCCGCGGACGAAAGCGACGTGCGGGCCTTCATCGCTTCGGTGAGGGAGGACCATCCGGGGGCGACGCACCATTGCTGGGCCTACAACCTGGGCCCGCCGGGCGACACGGCGCGGATCGGGATGAGTGACGACGGAGAGCCCCGAGGGACGGCAGGCCGCCCCATGCTGTCGGCCCTGCTCCACGCCGACATCGGGGAGGTCGTGGCCGTGTGCGCCCGCTACTACGGCGGCACGAACCTGGGGACGGGAGGCCTGGTCCGAGCCTACGGAGGTGGGGTCCGGGGCGCTCTCGAACAGACGGCCACGCTCGACAAGGTGGATCGCGTCCGGCTGCGCATTTCCGTCGGATACGAGCACGCGGACGCGGTTGAGCGCCTCCTTACCAGGATGGCCGCCCCTGTCGAGGATCGATCCTACACCGAGGTCGTCCGGTTGACCTGCGGGATCGACCGTGAGCTGCGGGCGGTGTTTCTCCAGTCACTGGCCGACGCCACCCAGGGAGGTGCGGAGGTCGAGTGCGACCCGGATGCGGCGTGACTTCCGGCCTGGGCTCGGGAGGGGTCGCGACCCATGGGGCCGGCTACCCTACGACACGCGGGACGACCCGACGCACCATGACAACCATGAGCGCCGGCCCGTCCCGCGAGAGGACTCGACCCCGGCCCCTACAGGCCAGGGTTCGAGATCCGATTGGGGTT